>JAJRPK010000254.1 GCA_024280785.1 Gammaproteobacteria bacterium | reverse complement strand
CCCCTTACACCAATCACGCGTCCGGTTGGGACCTGCGTGGTAATCCCGCTATTATAGTCTTGTTCGACACTAGATGGTCTAACAGCTACGCCAAGCTTTGCCAAGGCTTCCTTCGCCAAGTCAATCAAACCCTTCTCGGGAATGGCTTGCCCTGTTACAGAAGAGATCCTTGCTTTCGCATATATGCCATAACCAAGCTTGATAAGCACTTGTTCCGCAATCAGCTTGCGCAAGACACGCCCCACCTGATCGCGATCTGATAAGTCAAAAAAATCCGGCGGAATAAAGACCGTATCTTTACTCCGTGCCAATCTATATTTGACCTTACTCTCTAGTGTTTTCAAAACCTTGCCCAATCTTACAAAAATACGACATCTATACTTACAAATATACGACACTTTATCTTAATAATCTACTAAATAAATATATATAATTCATATGGTTATAGATATAATTATAAAATGGCGAAAGTTAATTGGATAAAACATCGAAAATCCAATGAATACAACAAGATACAAATATGGAAGTTATTGACGTGTCATGTTTTTTTCATGAAAAACTGGACGGCATGCACCTGTATTAATCATTAACTAGCTCCAGCATCGGCTCGACTATTTTTCCCCTGCGTTAGACAGTCGGATAATATTATCGGGAAATTCTAAAGACTCTACTTCTTGAGAAAAAGTATTAGCAACTTCTAAGATAGAATCACTAACATGAGCATACTGTTTTGAAAATGGAGGCCAATAATCTCCCATACCTAAAGCATCGTTAATCACTAACACTTGGCCATCACAATGGGGACCCGCGCCTATTCCAATTGTTGGGATTTTAAGAGCGCCGGTAATTTTTTCTGCAAGATCATAAGGAACGTGCTCAATCACCAACATAAAAGTACCGGCACTTTGGATATCTACTGCCTCTTGCTGAATTCTTTTAGCATCAGCATCTGTTCGCCCTACTTTAGAAAAATTCTTGGCCGTTTGCGGCGTAAGACCGGTGTGGCCCACTACGTCTATACCACTCTTCACTAAATGTGAAATCACCTCAAGTTTGGGACCTTCTAACTTAATGCTGTCGGCGCCTGCAGCAAGCAAGCGCTTGGCGCTCACTAACGCTATTTCGGGTTCACTATCTGTCAAATAAGGAAGGTCACCAATAATATGAGTGTTAGGTGCCCCGCGTCGAACCGCGCCAACATGATATTCCATATGCTCAATCGTCACTTCACGAGTACTGTCAAACCCCATTTCTACCATGCCGACGGTATCACCGACCAAGATAACCGGAATTCCCGCTTGCTCTAACCCTCTTGCAACGGGGCAGGTATAAGCCGTCAACATTGGGATTGGCTTAACGCCTTTCATTTCTCCTAACACTTTAGATTGCAACTTCATCGTATCACCCCTGCATTAGCAATAACTTTAGCGAATATCTGTGGCTATAGTAAACCGTTATTCAAATCACCCGTAATACTCTATATTTTTCTGATCATCATGGTTTTCAGATCATCATAGATAGTGCCTTGATAGATCTAGCAGACATCTGCTAAATTCATTTACCTACTCAAACAATTTACAGTTTATAAGTTGCGCCATATTGATGCAAGCTAGCTCGACTCTGCGCCAACATTACAAACAGCAAGATTCCGTCGAAAAAGAAGGGAGAAGGTAAATCTAAAAATAGATTAAATTCAAAAGATTAACTGAAAGTTCAGTTAAGAGATATCAAGCACTGAGAAGGTCCTGATATAACATCATTTCTGACTCGACTTGTTCCGCAATCGCAGTAAGTGCAGCAAGGTAGTCTGCGCGTAACAAACCACAGTCGCGCTGTAACTCCAGTGCAACAATATCATCCCAAAAAGCAGACTGATCGCCGGCATGCGCGGCTATGCGCGTGAGTATTGCAATCGTTTCATAATCAAAATCTGAGGATTGTTGGTAAAGATAGACAAACTGGCGCAATTTAACAGTGGGAATTACGCAGCCGCAATAAGATAAACTGGAGTCTACTTTTAAGCAGATGTCGGGGTCTATAAACGGGAGTTCAACGCCTTTCCACTCGCTTTGAATATGCTCAAGCAAAAAATCCGGGTACGGCTGGCCATTATCTGACATCGCTTTAATATTAATATTTAAAACTCCACGCGATCGGACCAAACGACTACCGGTAATCCATACCTATGTAGTCACTTCCTATCGCTGTTACAGCATTCTTGCGCAAAAAATCATCAGCTTTTTTGATTAAAACCACTGTCTGAGCCGATGGCGCCAGCAAGCGGCGCATCATAACCTGTTGAGTTTTATAATAAAACCATTTCATGCCATAGATTATCTTGTAAAAAAGAAAGCTAGGGGCAGCACCGATCAACATTGATTTATTAGCGAAGTAATGGCTCACTTATTTTTTATTTGGCGTTATGATGCCAACTCAATGACAGTCACTTTTTTGCGTGGAATTTAACTACCAGCGGCTCAATACGCTCTATACTAAAAGCTGAAACTCCCGAAATATGCGACCAATATGGCTCAAAATAACCGTAGTAATACAAGTAATAGCAAAGGCAATAAGCAAGAGATTCTCTCTAATTGCCAAAACATCCTGGTTCGATTTTGCCGTACTCAGGCAAATGCTTATATCACCGCTTCTAGCGAGCACTTGTTTCAGCAAGCGGAGCTCGCCAATGGCAACGAGAATCAACGTCAGCTTTTTGAAGCCAGGCAGTCTCTCCAAGAACAGCACGAAGCACTTCCTCAGCAATTAGAAGCGGCAATTGCGAAACGTTTTTTATTCAACACTT
>JAJRPK010000253.1 GCA_024280785.1 Gammaproteobacteria bacterium | reverse complement strand
TGTTGGTCGCCTTTACTCTATTTCGACCTGGTTTTTGGTGGGACTATCTTTACAGCCCAATCACCAATACTGAGCCTACTGAGATTCACCAGATCGCCGAGCAAGTCCCCGATAAGGGCAAATTGCAGATGCTAGTAACAGGAGAAACTATTGATGGACATTCTGTACAAAAGACCATTCTGCTCCCTATGGGGATTCCAGGCGCAGGCCAAGAGCGGCTTTTGTTGGCCGGTTTGGAAGTGAAAATCGAAGATGACAAAGTAATCGCAGATAATGTTGTGTTCGGCAGTGCTGCCCAGGAAGCAGGTCTGGACTTCGATTGGCAAGTTCTGAATCTCCAGACAGAGGCTGAACGCCCACCCAAACAGTTGGTGTTTATACCCGCAATACTGTTATTGGTGCTTGTCGGATGGATTCAGCAGAGAAGGCGGTACAACGTTTAAAAAAGATTCTATTACCTGTCGATTTGCAAGAAACTCTTTTGGCATCCAAAGCCGTTAAGATTGCAATAGAGGAAGCCATAAAGCACTTTGCCGAGGTCTATGTCATGACGGGATTCGGATTGCCCATCCGATAAGGATTAAGTTCCGACCGATCGCAGTCAGTCGAAACTTAATCGCTAACAATTAAAAATCATAATAATAAATAATTCTGAAATCGTCTCGGTCTTCTCTATCTGATTCGTCGTCTTGATCTTTAATTGAATAGCGGACGCGTAGCTTCGATACCTCGCTGATTTGATATTTCACATCAAGATTTGCTTCAGTAAAAGTATCATTATTAAAAGCATCGTTATCTTCAGATTCAACGTCAACAAAACCTAGTTTGACGCTTGCGTTTTCGGAAGGATGATAAATGAGTTGCATGCCCACCGCGTCACTGGGTTCGTAGTTGCCATAACCTTGTTGCCAATCACTGTACATAGGTCCAGATTCAACGGCTTTAAACTCATTGTCTTCAATTTTGTTGTAAAGCACTGCAAGGTCAAGAGGACCAAAAGTGGTTCCAGCTTTGACACCAAGCATTTTGGAACTGTCACCTTCCTCATAGCCTGTGCCACCATACTGTCCTTTAATATAAGTCTCCTGGCCTATTCCAATAGGTAGCTTTGCATCAACGTATTTGTAGTTTTTAAAGGTTCCGCTATCATCCTGAGTATCTATAAATTGTGCGCGTACCGCGACGCCTGCTAACTCTGTGTCGGCAAACATATATATTAGCCCGTCCGTACCCCATTTGCCTTCTTGTTCGTCAAACCCACTGAGTTTAGAGGTGAAACCCGAATAGCGACTTACATATCCCGCTTCCAGTGTTGTATCTTTAAAGCTCTTATTGCGATAAACAGCCGCCTCATAGCTTGAAGGAAGTAAGCGTATAGCATGATCTCCCATAAGGGGTGTTGATAACCGTTGCCGTCCTATTTGGAGTTGATGGTCTCCTGTGTTGAAGTCAATATAAGCTTCGCCCAGAAAGGCAATATCATCTCCATTGGATTGTAAGATAGAAGTACCGCCACCTTGATCGCGATCGGTGATGCCAAATAACCGATGACTTCCGTAGTACGCCAAAGCAACTTTTGTATCACTAAAATTAGCCGACTCGTACTTCATTATGCCACCGACGGTGAGTGCCTCCGCATCATCTTCTCCTGGTTTATCAAAACTACGATTAAAATAGAACGTCTGTGTATTAATGGTAGTTTCGCCGTTCTGAAGTGCCTCTGAAAATGAGTAGTTGCTGGGCTCCTCGTCCACAGCGTTAACAGAAAAAGACGTAAATGCCAGTACCGTAAGTGAAAAGATCTTAGATTTCATGATTTCTCCTTTTTCTGAGGAAGCACCTCTAATAGTCAACCAGAACTAATAGAGGTGCTCTAGAACACTTGTTATTGAGTTCGGTCGTGAGTCTGTTGGATTACATCGGCTAATTCCTGCTCAACAGTTTCATCAATATGAATGGCTTCTGCTGCATCAATAGAACCTGCTTGAGGGTCTGCGTAAATAGCCAGATCCATTTTGCCTTCGCTTTTAGCTACGATGGATGAGACGACAGCATCGCCCGATACGTTTACGGCCGTTCTGATCATATCCATTAATCGATCGACGCCAAGAATTAAGCCTATGCCTTCGACGGGTAAGCCTACTTGAGCAAATACCATTGACAGCATAATCAAGCCAACGCCCGGCACACCCGCTGTGCCTATGGATGCAAGTACGGACATTAAAATAACCGTTAGATATCCTGATAAACCCAAATCAACGTTATAGACATTGGCAATAAATACGGTTGCGACACCTTGCATGATTGCAGTGCCATCCATATTGATAGTTGCGCCAAAGGGGACAGTGAAGGATGCGACTGAGTTGTTAACCCCCATACGCTCAGTAACCGTTCTTAAAGTAACGGGGATAGTTGCGTTGGAACTCGCGGTACTAAACGCAAACACTTGAGCATTTCTAATCTTTTTCAGAAACATCGCTGGACTTAAGCCAGAAAAGACCTTCAAAACAATCATTAAGGTAACAAACAGATGCAGCATGAGCGCGCTTACCAGGACCAGTACATATCCAACCAATTGACCAAGTAATTCGATACCTAAGTCCGCCATTGATTTTGCGATCAATGCAAAAACGGCATAAGGCGCGACAGACATAATGATATTTACCATCTTCATCATGATTTCGTTAGCAACTTCGGCGCCTTCAATAAAGCTTTTTGCTTTCCGTCCCACCATCAACATGCTGATCCCGAGCAATATTGAAAAGAAAATGAGAGGCAACATATCGCCTTCCGCCATGGCGTGGATTGGATTCTTAGGAATGATATTGATGAAAACTTCCGTGAGCGGAGGTGCTTCTTTACCTGTAAATGCGGTGTCCGTTACTTGGTTCATGCCTTTACCAATTCCTGCAACGGCAGCTAAAGAGATCGCAGCGGCTATCGCAATGGCGGTTGTCAGCATATAGAGTACGAAGGACTTGGAGCCTACCCGCCCAAGGGTTTTGATATTGCCTATTCCGCAAACACCACAGATGAGTGAGAAAAATACGAGTGGGACCACCAGCATTTTCAACGCGTTTACAAACATTTTTCCGACTACATGGAACAAGCCGTTCACAATGTAGGTGTTAATAAAACTCCCTTCCGCATTTAGCCCAGAAAGGTTAATCACAAGGCCGAGTATGATGCCAAGTCCCATACCCATTAGAACCTTGACCGTTAGGGTCATTTTTTTAGGTTCACTCATTCTAGTACTCTCCTTAAGTTTGTATGCTTTTCTTACTTAAGACGTCCTTATTAGCTTTTTGATGAGCATATTGAGTTCATTAGTCCTGATGTGCTTGCTTTCGGAGTTATGAATCAGAAATCGTCCACCTAGAGTTAATAGG
>JAJRPK010000252.1 GCA_024280785.1 Gammaproteobacteria bacterium | reverse complement strand
CCGATTTGCAGGTCCAGCTTAACGATAAGCATGATCGCGATCGCACCAGTCATGAAATAGCTGAAGCCACACGAGCGCTAATTAAGCCTTTGGCTGCGGCGGTAAACGCAAAAGTTCAAATTGTGGAAATGCCGCCGGGGCCTCCGGTACTCCAGTCTGTTGTGGCGGAGGTCTATGGCCCCGATGCACAAACTCGCCGAGAGACGGCGCGAGACTTGGAGGCGATGCTTACAGAAGCTGAGCACCTCGATGATGTGGATACGCTGATGCCTGATGAACATAAAATATGGAGTTTTGAGGTTGATCGAGAAAAAGCGCAACGCATTGGTGTCAGTGTTGATGATGTCAATCGTACATTGCAGATGGCGATGGGCGGGTTTCAAGTCGGTGATATTAAATACAACTCAGTGCTTGATGTGACCCGGCTTATTATGGAAAGCCCTTTGCCGGTTCGAGGCGACTTCGGGCGTATTGGTCAATTGCCTGTACCTAAACAAGCGGGCGGAACCATCCCACTTTCTGAACTCGGCCAGTTTAAACAAAAATTACAGGATCCAATCGTTTTCCATAAAGATCTGCGGCCGGTCGAGTTTGTTACCGCTGAGACCGTGGGAACGTTGGCCGCACCGATTTATGGAATGATGGAAGTGGAGGACTTGCTAAAGGATTACGTGGCGCCCGATGGTGTGATCATTAGCGGAGAAATGTTAGGCCCACCCGCATCAGGATACACTTCAGGATTTGAATGGGCCGGGGAATGGACGGTAACTTACGAGACTTTCCGTGATATGGGAATTGCCTTCGGCATCGCCCTGGTGCTGATTTATATGCTAGTGGTCTGGGAGTTTGGAAATTTTGTCTTACCGGCCATTATTATGGCGCCTATCCCTCTGACATTGGTTGGAATTGTTCCGGGGCACTGGCTGATGAATGCTGAATTTACGGCCACCTCAATGATTGGGTTCATCGCCTTGGCCGGGATTATTGTACGAAATTCGATCCTCTTGGTGGATTATGCGCAACACCGTGTAATGGAAGGTGAGCCGGTCTTGGATGCACTGATTGAATCCTGCCAGGTGCGGACGCGGCCTATTGTGATTACCGCTCTAGCGCTTGTGGGCGGGGCTAGCGTTATTTTATTCGACCCGATTTTTCAGGGTATGGCTGTTGCACTGCTGTTTGGTGTGCTGGTCTCTACGGCTCTAACATTGTTTATTATTCCGCTTGGTTGTTATAGCGCCCGTCATCATCTAATGCCAGCTTCAGATGAAGATGACCCAGAAGGAGGGCCGGAAGGAGGTAATAGCAATAGCAATGATGGGACGCCCAAGAGCGGCGGTGGGGTGGGTGCGGCCCTTGCGACAGGTTTTGGGATGCTTGGCTTGTATGCGTGGGAGCTTGTAAAAAGCATCGGTGTTGGAGTTTTAGATCTATCCAAGTCTTTGACCAAATGGGGTGGAAAACGAATAGATGCAGCAGCAAAGAAAAAAGCCGATGGAGTAATAACAGTAGCCAATGAAAGGAAGGCGGCAGTGACTAAAAACGCCGATTCTAAGGTAGTGATAGCTCCTAAAGGAGATGAAGCTTCAGTCGATTCGCCGACGATAGAGACGACTAATCAGAGCAGCAAAGCGCAAGCGAAAACAGTCGATAAAGAGCCTGTAAGCAAGAAGAGTTCAGCTAAAAAGGCCGCTATAAAGGAGCCATCTACAAAGTCAGTGGCTAAGGAGCTTGCTACCGAGAAAGTTTCTTCAGAGAAGCCCGTAACTAAGAAGCCTGCTCCTGCGAAAAAAGGTGCGACAGAAAGCGATATCTTAGAGAAAGTGGCTGCGGTTAAGGCCGCTGCGGAAAAAAAGCCTAATAATAAAAAAACAATCCCAAAGAAAGTAGCAAAAACGACAACCAAAAAGCCAGCGCCGAAGAAAAAGGCCGACAAACAAAAGTCGGAGACTGTTCCCGCAAAGAAAAAAGTAAAGCTTAGGAAACCTAAAGGCCCTCGTGGCATTCGCCTAAAAGGTAAGCCATAGTGCTATCAGTTATTGACGTCCTTAAACCCCGATCAGTATCTAGTTATATGCTTATTGATATATGTCAGGTAAATTTGTCCTCAATAAACCACTATGGATGCCGTTGACGATGTTTGCTGTTTCAGCTGTTAGCTCCTTTTGGGTCTGCACTTTTATATCCCTAGCGAATGGGGCTGCAACCAAAGCTTGGGTTTTGTCTCTAAGGCTGAACTCGTGACTTACACGCAGCGGCTTTGGGAGGGGATTTTGGTCCTAATAATATCGATACCCATTGGTGCACAGGAGTATCGCTTCCACGGAGATTCCGCGGCAGATGAAGGTATGAATGAAGGTGGAGAGTTCTTTTTCCCTCCAAATGGATACTCTCCGTACAAGCCGCAAGTAGCGCCGAAGAAGCCACGAAATACGGTGGAATCGCTGCCGACAGAAAGATGGGGTAGATATCCCCAGTTGCCGTATGGAACTGGCCTGCAGCTGCAGGCCCCAAGGGGTGGAGAGTATGGCTATGTACCTGTACCTGGAGGTGTGGGTGGTATGCCTTATCTAGGCGGTAGCCCGCCTTTCAGTCTTCCCTTCGGAGGGAGCTTTCCCCTTCCTTGGTAAGTTCAGTTCATTTAATTGACAATGAGTTACAATTTATTGGATAGTCTGTATTTACTTTAAGGAACGAATCAATTTAGAAGGTCGAGTCACTCGGTCTTCTAAATTGAAATGCCTATAGCCGTGTTTAATGTCTCCCGACGTGGCTATAGGGGCTTAAAATTATGGGGGATTTAGCTGCTTTATTTAGGAGAGTTAACGCTATGAAACTTAACAAAATATTGATAGCCGCGGTTATCGCGGGCGCAGTAGCATTGCCATTAGGTAGTGCTACTGCTAACTGGTGGGATGGAGGTCCCTGGGGTGGGAACAACAGCGGTTGGGGCAACGGCAAT
>JAJRPK010000251.1 GCA_024280785.1 Gammaproteobacteria bacterium | reverse complement strand
TGGCGAGCACGATTAAAGGCTGTTGAAAACTTCGGCGACCCATTTCGCCACGAAATTCTTGCAGTGCTTCGAGAACGACGGCAAAAAAACCTTTCATATCAGTAGTGCCTAAGCCATAAAAGCGCTGGTCGCGATCGGCTACGATAAACGGGTCTGACTGCCATTTACCCTCATCAAAGGGAACAGTGTCGGTATGGCCGGCCAGAACCAACCCTCCAGGTCCCTGACCCAAAGTTGCGATCAAATTAGCTTTATTGAGAGATACAGGCTGAATCTCGATGCTAAAGCCTAAATCGTCTAGCCAGATAGCGAGTAAATCAATGACAGCGCGATTTGAGCTATCGAGTGCGGGATCTGCGCTACTGATTGACGGTAGCTTGATCAGCTGGTTGAGCATTGATATAAATTTGGGCATTGCCAAAAAAACCGTTTTACAGAGCACTGTTAAGGAGGGCTAGCCTACCAATAACCTAAGCCTGTGAGAAGGGGGTGGTATCTGATTGTTCTGTGACCATTCTGAGCTATGGGTCAGCCTAAAAGGGCTACACTAAATAATGTTCTGGGTACATAATTAACACTCGCTTCGCCTGGTTCAATTGTCGAGCCATCAACTCGTTAAGGATGTGGCGAGTGTTTGGTTTACTGAAGAGTCGAAAGGCTAAGTACTTGATCAACATTTTTTTGGATACCTGCATTGAATAATACGGTTAAAGCTTCAACATTTAACAGCAAACGGACCGCTGGCGGAGATAGAACCGTTACGCTTAGATCCCTGCTTGATGATCTGGTTGTCGATGGCTTGGTCTCGGTTGACGATATGCAGCGGTTGACATCTCAAAGTCGGATTAAGGCCGAAGCGGCCCAACATCCGCTTAATTATATTGCTGACCAGCAGTTAGAAAATCAGAAGCAGAAAGGCAGTAAGCTATCAAGTCAGGTTTTATTGGCGTGGATGGCAGCGAGTTCAGGTCAAGATTTTGCCCATATTGATCCGATGGAAATAGACGTCCGTTCTGTTACTGCGGTGATGTCGTTTGCCTTTGCGAAGCGGCACGAAATTTTGGCGCTAAGTGTTTCTCAAAAGGAAGTAATAATCGCCAGCGCACAGCCTTTTGTTAGTGGTTGGGAAGAAAATCTTTCCCACGCATTAAAAAAGCGTATTGTTCGAGTGGTTGCCAATCCTGTTGACGTCGCTCGTTACAGTGTTGAGTTCTACAGTCTGGTAAATTCAGTATCGAGTGCGGTTGGCAATACCGGTAGTTCGGCAATTTCTAACTTTGAACAAATGTTAGAGTTGGGACAGTTAAAAGATCCCGACGCCAATGATCAGCATATTGTTAACATTGTCGATTGGTTATTACAGTACGCATTTGATCAGCGGGCGAGCGACATTCATATCGAGCCTCGCCGCGAGCAAGGAAATATTCGTTTTCGTATCGACGGTGTGTTGTGCAATATCTATGAACTGCCTCCTCAAGTTGTTAATGCGGTAACGAGTCGGCTTAAAATTCTCGCTCGAATGGATTTGGCGGAAAAACGCAAGCCACAAGATGGTCGTATAAAAACTAAAAGTGCCGAGGGCTCAGAGGTAGAGTTGCGTCTTTCAACGATGCCTACGGCGTTCGGTGAAAAATTGGTTATTCGGATTTTCGATCCCGATGTGCTGTTAAGAAGCTTTGAAGATCTGGGATTAATCAACGATGACTATCAGCGTTGGTCGGAAATGGTTCGCCGCCCTAATGGAATCTTATTGGTTACTGGGCCTACGGGTTCAGGTAAAACCACCACTCTTTACTCGACATTAAAACAACTTGCCACCCCTGAAGTTAATGTTTGTTCGATAGAAGATCCTATCGAAATGGTTGAGCCTGCTTTTAATCAGATGCAAGTGCAGCCAAAAATAGATCTGACCTTTGCAAGTGGTGTGAAAGCGCTTATGCGTCAAGACCCCGACATAATAATGATCGGTGAGATTCGTGATCCTGAAACGGCAGAGATGGCTGTGCAAGCTGCACTAACGGGACATTTAGTGATTTCGACGGTACATACTAACGATGCGCCTAGTGCTATTTCAAGGATGTTAGAGTTGGGTATTCCGGCTTACTTGATTCGAGCAACAGTCATTGGAATTATGGCGCAACGGTTGGTGAGAACGTTATGCCTGCATTGCAAAAAACCGACTGAAGTCGATGATACGACCTGGAAAGAACTAACTCACCCCTGGAAAGTTGTTAAGCCGACAAAAATATTTCAAGCGGATGGCTGTTTGGAGTGTCGGAATACGGGATATTTTGGCCGACAGGGTATTTATGAAATATTGCCGATTAGCGGTGAGCTTTCTAAATTGGTGTCAAACGATTTTGATTTGGCGAATTTGCGCCAATTGGGTATGAAAGAAGGAATGCGAACACTGCGTTTAGCGGGTGCCCAAAAAATTGCTGCAGGTATGACCACAGTAGAAGAAGTATTGCGAGTAACGCCGGCGCTCGAGTAGGCGGGTTGCCTTTCCTTGTACGGTAGTATCAAATGCCCCACAGATTAAATCAAAAAAATAGAAATCTATTGCTCAAATTATTACAAGATAAGCTGCCTTCTTTAGTCCCGTCTGAATTTTCCTCAGCCATTGGTCTCGCCTGTGTTCGATTTTCTGAAGCGGTTGTTGATTTTTCGGATAAGGGTGAAACAAAAAATTATTCATTAGATTGGCTGATTAATGCGATCAATGAAACAGAAGGTTTTGCCTTCCAGCTTGCAAAGGTTTGGGTTTGCAGTAATTTCGCATTGGATACTTGTTGTCGTTATGTTGACTTGTTCCAGTCGTTAGTGGCTGAAGGCGAATTTTTTCGAAGCTATCAGGGCGCGGACAATCATTATCAAGAAAAACTACTTCGCTCTTTTGAATTTATTGATGAATCCCAACTGATCATAAGTTTACGACGATTCCGGCAGCAAGAGATCCTTCGAATTATCTGGCGAGACCTCACTGGTTTAGCGTCGTTAGAAGAAACGACACGGGATATGTCTTTGCTAGCGGATGCCAGTGTCAGCGTTGCATTAGATTACTTGCATAAAAAGGCCGTTCAAAAGTATGGTCAACCGTTGGGTGATTTATCGGGTGAACCTCAGCAATTACTCGTTCTCGGGATGGGAAAGCTGGGGGCGTATGAGCTTAATGTGTCTTCGGATATAGATTTGATATTTACTTTTCCCGAAGCAGGTGAAACTCAACACTCCGATAAGTCTATTAGTAATCAAGAATTTTTTACCCGATTGGGAAAAGATTTAATTCGTGTTATCGATTCGCGTACAGTCGATGGATTTGTTTTTCGTGTCGATATGCGGCTTCGGCCCAATGGGCAAAGTGGGCCCTTGGCGTTAAATTTTTCAGCAATCGAAGATTATTATCAACAGCACGGTCGCGAATGGGAACGATATGCGTTGATTAAAGCGCGTGTAATTACGGGCAGCCCAGGACAGGCTAAGACCTTATTTTCAAGTTTAAGACCCTTTATTTACCGCAAGTATTTGGATTTTGGCGCGATCGACTCACTGCGCGACATGAAGCAAATGATAACGGAGCAGGTGAAAAGACAGAATCTGTCGCAGGACGTGAAACTAGGTTCCGGGGGTATTCGCGAGATCGAGTTTATTGTTCAATCATTTCAGCTTATTCACGGTGGTCGTAACACCGATTATCAGCAGGCGAATTTGTTGATAATGTTAACAGTGTTGGCGGAGTCGGGCTGTTTGTCACAACTTGAAGCAAGGCAATTGGGTGCCGCGTATCGTTTTCTTCGCGATACCGAACATGCACTGCAAGCGTGGCGGGATGAGCAGACCCAGCAGTTGCCGTCTGATTCAGAGGCGTTGGGTCGATTGGGTTTTGCTCTGGACTATGCCAACAGCGATGACTTTCTAGAGGAGTTGTCGAAGCAACGCGCGGTGGTCAGCGGTGTTTTTGCCAATATCGTTGCCGGCGAAGATCAGGGTGATTCAGAGACTGATCCGGGTGATGTTGAGCAGGTCTTATTTTGGCGTTGGGTGTGGCAAGGTCACGGTGCTTATGAGTCGGGGCGAAGTGATGAACATAGCTTGTCTGATGATCAAAGTTCGGATGCAAATTTTTTTCCGATAGATTCAGAGCTGGTGCAGCTGGTCGATCAATTTAGAGAGACCCGGCGAGTGCAGGCAATAGAGAAAAGTGGCCGTGAACGCTTAGATAAATTTATGCCGCTGCTATTATGCATGGTGAGTGATTGCAACGATCCGTTGTTGGCAATGCAACGCATGCTGCCTTTTATTGAATCGGTATTAAGGCGTACAGCCTATTTGGCGCTGCTAATAGAAAATCAAAGTACGTTGACTCAGTTGGTTAATTTGTGTGAAACCAGCCCCTGGATCGCTGAACAGCTAGCCACCTATCCTTCGCTGCTAGATGAATTACTGGATCATCGAAACTTATATCGCGTCCCCGATAATAACGAACTCGCCGACGATTTGCGGCAACAATTGTTGCGTGTTCAAAGCGATGACCTGGAAGCGGCAATGGACGTGTTACGGCAGTTTAAACTAGCTCACGGCCTTCGTGTTGCTGTCTGTCAAATCAGTGGCGCCTTGCCATTGGTGAAAATATCAGACTATCTTACGCACTTAGCCGAAGTGATTTTACAGGCGGTCCTTGAATTGGCGTGGGCAGCGATTGTCGATAAATATGGTGTGCCTGTGCGGTCGAATGGTGAACCCTGCGGTACTCGGTTTGGAAGCAAAGATTTTATCGTCTTGGGTTACGGTAAACTGGGGGGCATTGAATTGGGGCCGACCTCAGACCTCGATTTAGTTTTTATTCACGATGCTGGCGCGCAGAAAGAAACCCTCGCCGAAGAACACCAAAAATCTATTGCCAATGAAATATTTTTTAATCGGCTTGGTCAGCGTGTTATTCATATTTTAACGACGCAAACGATTAGCGGTGCACTCTATGAGGTTGATATGCGCCTGCGACCGTCGGGAACGTCCGGTTTGTTAGTGAGTGGCTTTGAATCCTTTGCGCAATATCAAAATAATAAGGCATGGACTTGGGAACATCAGGCTTTAGTGCGAGCCAGAGTTGTGGCGGGTGATGCATCTTTACAGCAGCGTGTTAATGACTTACGCCAGCAAGTAATTTGTCAAGTCAGAGAGCCAGCTACCCTGCGAGACGAAGTCATGTCCATGCGTAAAAAAATGGCTGCACAGCTGGATAAGCCCATGGATAGTAAATCTGTAGCGACAAATGATAATGGGCCGGCTGATTTTAGTCTCAAGCAAAGTCGTGGAGGCATTATCGATATCGAATTTTTGGTTCAATATTGCGTATTGGCTTATGCTAATCAGTATCCTCAACTGGCTTTGTGGACGGACAATATTCGCTTGTTGGACTCACTGGCGGAATCTGGTATTTTAACGACAGAGGAGTCAGCCCAGCTCAGTCAAGCTTATCAGGACTATAGAGCGGCGGCTCATTTGGCAGCTTTGCGGCGCGAGAAAGATAATGTGTCGGCGGAAACCTTTAACGCTCATCGGCAGCACGTCCAGCAAGTATGGTCTCGTGTTTTTCAGTCTCCCTGTAGTGAAACGATGGCGTAGTGAAACGATACAATTGCGGGATCGGGCGATAATAAGTCACAGTAGAATAAAAATTACCGGACTAAACAGGGCTTAATCTGTAGTTTATTTCTGGCAAGTCGCTAATATGTCTACTTACTACCAAGGTCTTTGAAAGGAATATCTTTGAT
>JAJRPK010000250.1 GCA_024280785.1 Gammaproteobacteria bacterium | reverse complement strand
CCCTTTATTTCAAGACCGTTGCTGGCAGGGATGCCAGCGTCGAACTATAGGGACATATTCATGTGTGTCTTGAAATAAAGGGGATTCTTTTCAAATGCCTTACTAGTAACTATCGGCACTAAAATATTACTTTGATCTGTTCCACGTTGTAGAACCGTTTCACTTGTAATGGGAGCCGATAAGTTTAAACGAATGTTAACATATCATAGATTCAACCTCTATTGCGTAATTTTTATATATGTGCAATAGTCATTGTCATTGCAAATACACAATCCATACACTAGCAGGCAAAACCATGGAATTTGTCATCTCCTTTGATATGCGGGCCCCTTCTTTTGGTGCACCGGCACAAGAACTTTACGATACCGCACTGAACATGTGTGAGTGGGCCGACGAAATTGGTTTTGACGCCGTCGGCTTAGGTGAACACCATGCGTCAGAAGATGGCTACTTACCCTCACCTATCCCTATGGCCTCGGCCATCGGTGCCCGAACAAAAAATATAATTGTGCGACCCAATATCTTACAAGCCCCTATTTATGACCCTGTGAAACTAGCGGAAGATTTAGCCGTTGCTCAGTACCTCTGTCAAGGGCGGCTAGAAGTTGTCATCGGTGCCGGGTATCGCCCCTATGAATTTCAAATGTTTGGCAAACGCCGTGAAGACAGAAAAGATCTATACGTCAAAGCGTTTAAGTTTCTGCGTCGTGCATGGACCGGAGAAACGTTTGAATACGAAGGGCGAAGTATCACCGTCACCCCCGTACCTCAACCGCCACCAAAATTATTGTTAGGCGGTACTCACCCCGCTGTTGCTAAACGCGCCGCCCATATTGCCGATGGGTTTTATCCACCGGCTGGCGAAAACTGGAGTATCTACCGTGATACCTGCATTGAATTAGGCAAGCCTGATCCCGGTAAAAAGTTTAAAGCACTAGGCCCTATATATACCCATGTAACTCGCGATCCGGAGGGCGATTGGGAGAAAATCAAGCCTCATGCAAAACACGTAGTCGAGTCTTACGCCGAGTGGACAACCGAAGCCTATGGCAAAGCCGCCGGACCTTTTGCCGGTGGAATCGATTTAGATGACTTACGCGCCAGCGGTGCTTATCGCGTACTGTCTCCCGAAGACGCCGTTTCTATGATTGAAGACTTGGGCCGTGATCGAACGTTCATATTGGTGCCATTGCTAGGAGGGCTAAACCCGGACTTGGCCTGGCAAGGATTAAAGCTGTTTGAACAAGAAGTGTGGCCCCACGTTAAGCATCTAAAAGATTGAGGCTGGCGCAACATGCCGTTAACTGAAAATAAAGATATCATTCAACAGTTTTATCATGCTATGAACTCTCGCGATATCGAAAGTATTCTCAATCTATATGCCCCCAATGCCATGATTGAAGTTTTTCATATCGGCCCCTATGCAGGAAAGCGCCCAGCATCGGAGGAAGGGCTAAAAGCATTTTTTAGTGCATTTCCAGAGATCGAATTTACCATCGACACCCTCGTCAGCGAAAACAATCAGGTCTCTGTTCAAGTCCGTTCAAACGGTAAGCTCGCCGATGGCTCGGCATATTCAAACCGATACCATAACTATTTTCGTTTAGAAAATTCCAAAATTGTTCTTTTTAATGAATATCCAGAGTCATAGTATTTTTCAATACAGTTTTTAAGACTCTGTTTGTTTTCTGTATAAAATGTTTTAGGGCAAAAAAACCTACTGAGAAGAATTCCATGATACAAATAGGCATGTCAATTCCATCCACGGTAGAAGGCGTAACCATTGATGTCCTTAGACAGTGGATAGCCGCTATTGATAACGGGCCGTTTTCTCGGCTTTCAACGGGTGAACGAATCGCCAGCCCATTTTTAGATCTTCAGTGCGTGCTCTCTGCAGCGGCTGTGTTAACCCAACGCGTGCCGATTCAATCACTTATTTCTGTGACACCCTACCACGAAGAAGTGTTAGTCGCTAAACAAGCCGCTACCATTGATGTGCTTTCTAACGGGCGATTTACGTTAGGCGTTGGTGTCGGGGTCCGTGAGTATGATTACGGTCTAATGCACAAATCCGAACACTTTAAAAAGCGCGTATCGCGATTAGACCAACAAGTTAAAGTCATTCGCGACATCTGGTCGGGTGATTTTGAATACCCGGGCGCACCAAAGATTGGCCCCGAACCAATACAAGCCGGCGGCCCAAAGATATTTAGTTCCTCGCTCGGCCCCAACTCTATGGCGCGAGCTGCTGTCTGGGCCGATGGCCTTGCAGGATTTAACCTAACCGGTGATATGGCTGAGTTAAAAATAATTCACGATCGCTTTATCACACTGTGGCAAGAAAAAGGCCGACAAGGCAAGCCGTGGATGCAGGTTGCATTATGGTTTAGTTTAGGGAATGAGGCCAAACCACAGTTGAAAAGTTTTGCCAAAGAATACTCTCTTATTTTTGGCGAAGCGTACGCCGAAGCAACCTCGAGCCAGTGCTGGCTAAATTCCGAAGATAATATTACTCGAGCCATTTCACAACTCGAAGAAATCGGTTACGACGAGATCATTTTAACGCCAACGACAGGCGATGTTGCTCAACTCAATATGGCTTGTGAATTAGCCAATAAACTGCTAGCTTAAACTCGCTAAGAGCATGCGAACAAACTTCCATTCAAGCTTATTAATGGCGCCAAAATCACGATCCAGCATCGCATAGCTTAATTTTTCAAAGACGACACTTAAGCCAAGCTGCCCCTTATTCTGAATGAACAGACAAGGCAATCCCTTCGTGCTGCCGCAACAACCCGATGAGTTTCGAAATATTTTCAAGGCTAGGATTCCCTTTCTCACTCAGCATCTGCATTAGGCTTTGTGGTGTTTTATTCATTAGACCCGCGAGCTTTTGAAAGCCCAATGTCGCGTTAACGTAATCTCGAAGAAGGCTTTTTGCTATGCAGGGTTTATTATTAAGTACATTCTGGGACGCCTGAACAATGAGTCCAATACGAAACTCCGGGTCCGTTTGAGCTCGATACATAACGGTTGCTTTAAATTCTTTGGTTAATGCCATTATTGCTAACTTGCCTCCTTTCGAATACCACTCACTGTTTATTCCTTCCCTCAACTAGCATCACAAAAACCTGAAAATAAAATGTTCAATCTGTCCGTTAAAAGCAGAGCTTATTTTTAAACGTTGCTAACTGTTATAGATAAGCTCCGCTGTATAGGCGAAAACTATGATTAGAGGAAAAAACAGGTGGTCAAAACCGCTTGAAATCTAGCGAAAAAACATCAAGCACAAAAAATAAAACCTTTGTATGGGACTAAACCAAAGAGAACGTGAGCATTAACAACGGCCCTGTACGTCACGAGAAAGATTCAGCGTCCACTGCAGTAAAATTGAGATTGCGAAACTGAAGACTAATAGAATATTACTTTTTTGTAAAGCGATAATGGAAAATATATTCCGTTATCGTCGATTTAATTAATCCCCCTAAGCCGTCTTTTCCAGGTCGGTCTTTTCTGAGCCGGCCCGTTCTACCTAGCCTATATTTATTAGCCCGACTGCACTCTACCTAGCCGATAGCAATCTATCACCCCCACTAGCCACGCAACAATCACCACAGTTGTTGCCACCGAAGCTATATGACTATCAGCGCCTGCCGTTGAATCAGTGACTAATCGAGAAATTATTTCAATATCTAACGGTACTTCACCAGTCTGAATTTTTTCACTAATAGCCAAGGCCCGCTCTACAGCCTGCATCACCAAATAATACAAAGCAATGGCGACGGCGGCTACCAGCACTACTGCCATTAAGTAACGCTGTAGCAACCAGTGTCCCAAGCCCGGAAAAACCAGGGCTGATAACCATACGGCCTTTGTCGATGTTTTCATTTTGTAGGTGCTCTCATTTTGTAGGTGCTCTCATTTAGCCCATGCCTTTCGGTTAATAAATACTGAAACACCCATCAGGGGTAACACACTTTTAAGTAAAGTCAGCCGCACCGATCACCAGTTCGCAGGTTCGCCCACCGTCTACAGGAATATTCACTCCCGTAACATAGGAGGCATCGTCACTCGCTAAGAAGGCGATAGGCTTGGCCATTTCGATAGGGTCACCAATGCGTTTAAGGGGAACACTTTTGGCAGTAAAGTCTTGCGCTGCCTGATCAGGTAACGCCTTTTCAGCCGCTGGCGTCAAAATAATACCGGGCGAAACAACATTGGCGCGAATATTATACGGTGCACCTTCAATCGCCGTATTATTGGTAAAGGTAATTACACCCTCCTTGGCCGCGCTGTATCCCGCCGTCCCCATACAGGCCAACATACCACAAACTGAAGCAACATTGACAATGGCTCCCCCGCCTTGCTCTTGCATATAGGGGATAACAGCCTTGGTCCCAAAAAATGTGCCGTCGAGACAAGCACTAAAATTATTTCGCCAGTCATCAGCACTTTGACTATCAATCATGCCATTAACCACATAGCCGGCATTATTAATCAGCACATCGATTCGACCAAACTCACTAACGGTATCGTCTACTACCTGCTTAAAAGATTTTTCATCGGTAACATCTAACACCATTGCTTTGGCCTTACCACCCGCAGACACAATTTTATCCGTAACGGTTGCCAGTGTAGATAGTGTCCGCCCACAACAAATAACGTTGGCACCCTCAGCTGCCAACAACATTGCTGTAGCCTCACCAATACCGGTACCGGCACCTGTGACAATTGCCACTTTGCCAATAAAGCGTTGAGCTAATGAAGGAGTAATTGCTGCTGATTTTTCCATGTTTATCTACTCGGGAGATTGATTCTAATTTTTGTGTCTAGCCACTATGCCTGAACAATATACTTCGACAGTATACTTCGACAGTGTGCTTAGACAACGCTATGCAATAGAGTTTATTCCCAGAGTTTAACCAGAAACAAGTGCATTTTCGATTAAATACCCTTGTTCTTCTTTGTCTAGAATGACTGGAGAGATAATGCTGTACGATAACCGCTAATTATTCTCGCTTAAACGCCCAACCCAAATCACCGCCTGTTCTAACATAGTGCGAATTTCAGGCTTTTCGTAGGTAGAAGCATAATGGCCGAGCGCCGAATAAAAAACCCTCCCTTCACCGACAGTGTGGCTCCAAATTACAGGGTGATCGTCGCCCATTGACAAGTCTCTAATTTTTGCCCCGTCACGCATATCAATCGATAACATAGTCATCCCTTCTTCGTCGATCGTAGCCAATACGTCAACGCGTGCGCGAGGACTCTGCTCGAAACAATACCACTCGTCTTCATGCTCCCACTCTACCGGAAAGTGAGCCATTGCTGGATGGCTGCTGGCTTCGATCGTAACCTTCGCCAGCTGCACCTGTGGTAACAAGGAATGCCCGGTAAACTTAGCTCGAATCACTTCATCTTGATACCAAGACCACGATGAGTGGGACGCGTCCCCAGCGGAATGGATGGCGACAAAACCACCGCCCCCCTCAAGATAAGCTCTAAAAGCCAGCGACTGATCCTCTGTCAAGGCCGGGCCTGTCGTATTACTCCAGATCACTACATCGAAGAGCTGCAGATTCTTTGCAGAGAATACCGCACCATTTTCGGTATAGTACATCAGCCAATCGTGTTCTTCTGCCAACGATTCAAACATTGTTTTCGCACCCTCAATTCCCTCGCGATGACGAAAACCGTTAGTCTTGGAAAACACTAAAATCGCCGGCACTCTCTTTAAGGTTAAAAAATTATTGTCCAACAAACTATCGAGTAACACCGGTGGAACCTCATCATAAACAGGCTCGCTGAACATTTGCGGTTGATCCTGCTTTAATCCCCACTCAAGCAGCTTTCCCATCAAGAAAAGAATTAGCAACAGCACGATAATAACCATGGCTGATATCTTCAAAACCTTCACTATAAAACCCCGGCTTGCAATTGCTTAACCGCATAATCAGCCGCTCGCGCTGTTAAGGCCATAAAGGTTAACGATGGATTAACACACGAAACTGAGGTCATACACGATCCATCGGTAACAAATAAATTCGCTACTTCATGTGCTTGGTTATGTCGGTTCAACACTGAACTATCAGGACTATG
>JAJRPK010000249.1 GCA_024280785.1 Gammaproteobacteria bacterium | reverse complement strand
GACTGCATGGTGGCATAGCCCGTCATGATGAGGACAGGGCACCCTTCTGCGAGACGAATGAGATCGGTGCCAGGAGCGTCGGGTAATTCTAATTCACTGATAATGAGGTGGAAGTGTTTTAGTGTAGGCCCTTCTTTTGCCGCTTTTACTGTTTTGACGTAAGTGGCTTCGCAGTGTAACTCGTCGAGTAACCGAGTAATTTGCCCACAAATGACAGCATCATCTTCAACAATCAGGACTCTTTTCAAACTGAAATACCTGGTTTTAAACGAGAATCTTTAGTTTATGCCGATCTTTTTAATGGATCTTGAAATTAAGCTATGTTGTGAAAAGTTTGCTTGATAATCAACCAAAAGACCGCAGCAACGTGATGTGTACTGTAACTGTTTGTAACGTAAAATGCGAGTTTTGTAACCATTGTATACGAGGAGACAGCCTATGTTTGGGCTTTAGTTTTATGATATTTATTATTTAACTGATTGAATTATAAGAATATTTTTAAAAAAAATAAAAAACCAGCGAGTTAAAGTTAACCACCTGCGGGAGCTTATTCGGTACGTTATTTTACGATAATTGCTGTTTTAGGGATTTTATCGATATTCCATCTAATGGTCGCAAAATTAAGTAACTCCGTTGGTAACAAGTGATTGGCTAGATCAGGCAATTCTTGGCCGAGTAGTGTTAGCACTTTGATTAGATTGCTAATAGCTGTTCTATTATCTATTGCTACTGCACCTGTTTGCTTACTGAGTTTATCGTTACTCTTAGCATGGAGCAGCAATGGTAGGTGTGCGTAGAGAGGTTGTGGTAGCCCTAGTGCTTGCTGTAACTCGATTTGCCATGGTGACGAGGCTAGCAAGTCGGCCCCCCTGACAACATTGGACACGCCCTGATCAGCATCGTCAATAACGACAGCGAGTTGATAGGCAAATAGTGAATCTCGACGTCTGACAATAAAATCACCGAGTGGCTGCAGTTGAAACGATTGTTTCCCCAATATTCTGTCGTTGAATTCGACAGTCGTTTTACCGCATTCAAACCGAATCGCATGGCTCGCGGGTTGATGTCGAGTGGCAAGGGTGTAGGTAGCCGTTTTATTGCGTCGACACCGTCCCGGGTATGGGCCAGCACCACTAAGAGAGGCGCGAGTACAATCGCAGTAAAAGACTCGTTGCATTGCTTGTAGCTGAGCTAGAGCAGCTTGATAAGCGGCATTGTTAGTTGTTTGGAATTGGACTTCGCCGTCCCAAAACAAACCGTGAGATTCCAGTGTATGGATGATTTGTTGAGTCGACTCAGGGACAGTTCTGAGGCTGTCGACATCCTCTATTCGCAGTAGCCATTTACCATTGTTGGCTCGAGCATCCAAAAAACTGGCAACGGCTGCGAGCAAAGAACCTAAATGCAGTGGGCCTGTGGGAGAAGGTGCGAATCGGCCTACGTAAAAAGTCATGGTGGGTGTTAACGTTTGCTATAAGTAAACTTTTTACTGCTAGCCCGATTGCTGCTTTTCTTTGATTTCGTCTAACGTTTTACAATCGATGCACTGGTCTGCAGTGGGCCTTGCTTCGAGACGCTTAATACCAATTTCGATACCGCAAGCATTGCAAAAGCCGTAATCATCGCTGTCGAGAGACTCTATTGTAGAATCTATCTTTCGAATAAGTTTACGCTCGCGATCACGTGCCCGAAGCTCTAGACTAAACTCTTCTTCTTGGGTTGCTCGATCGGCTGGGTCGGGAAAGTTGGCTGCCTCGTCTTTCATATGGCTAACCGTGCGATCCACTTCTTCCATCAGTTGCGCTTTCCAATTATTCAATATGGACTTGAAGTGGTCTTTCTGAGCTTCGTTCATATACTCTTCGCCCTTTTTGGGCTTATAAGGAGTAAAGTTTTGAAAGCTTTCAGCGAGTACGCCTTTTCTCTTACGTGGCATCTTGAAATCTCTTAATCAAATGGCAAGTTACTGGTTTTGCCCTTGGTGAGGTCATTATTTATTAATCACTAGTAAATAATGGCTTCGCGCCGGAACGCAGCAGTGGCTAAGTTAAGGTACCGTGTTGCTTGGTCATCCATGCATGTCTGGGTTAAATCTGCATGGTTAATAATCATACAGATGTCGGTAAGTATTCTCGATCCACCTCGTAACAATCGCAATTTAGTAAACTATTTATCCAACCGAAGCCGATTAATGCGAGACCCTAATTGCGAGGGCAGCGAATCTATCAGAAAATTTGCTCGTAATCCACTACTAAATTGAGAGAGATTTCACTAAAAACGGGCAAAGATTTGGCTCATAAAAGTCGCCAAGTTGGGCTTTTGGCCCAAGTTACTTAAGACTAAGGCTCAGAGAGTAACAATGACATAGCGAGGTCGGAGTGACAGCCGATTCCACCTGCCGCTGCAATACGTTAAACTAGGCGGCTAGTTTCGCTTTGATTCTCGAAGCTACCTATAGCAAGTCACCTATAGCAAGTTACCTGTAGGAAGTTATTTATATAGCTAGAGGAGTTCGCTTTAGCTAAGTGGGCGTACGGCCTTATGTATTGAATCTCCCAATGGCATTTAAATTACTGAATCCTCTGATTATTAATTAATGGATAAAGTCACGCCCAAAAGCAAGGCTGAAAAGTAAAACCCGAAAGTACTGTGAGAACTAACTAAAGCATGCCGACAAACAATAAGCGTTTTGCTGCCAGAGTTGATGATATTCAACCATTTAGAGTAGTGGAAGTTTTAACACGAGCAAAAGAATTAGAATCATTAGGGCGAGACATTGTCCATATGGAAGCGGGAGAGCCTGACTTCGGTACCGCCCTACCTGTTATCGAAGCCGGTATCGAAGCGCTCAAAAATGGCGCGACATACTACAGCGATGCCAAAGGCTTGCGGGAGTTGCGAGAGTCCATTTCTCTTTATTATAAATCTGATTATGGCGTAGAGATTTCAGCAGAAAGAATTATGATTACGCCGGGTGCCTCTGGAGCTTTGTTGCTACTCGCGGGGTTACTTGTTGACCGGGACGATTGTGTTCTTATGGCCGATCCCGGCTATCCTTGCAATCGAAATTTTATGCGCTTAGTTGAAGGTAAAGGGGTATTAATTCCTGTTACCGCCGCTAATAATTTTCAGTTAACGGCGGCGCTTGTTGCCGAGCATTGGCATAAACCAGATGGCGTAAGTTCAAGTGCCGGGGGAAGGACGGTTGCCGCATTGGTAGCGAGCCCGGCAAACCCAACCGGTGCCGTTATAAGTAAAGCGGAATTGGTGTCTTTGTTTAACGCTGTGGAGCAGCAAGGTGGATATTTGCTGGTCGATGAGATTTACCATGGTTTAGATGCTAAAGGAAAAAATGGAGAGAAGACAGCGCCCTCGATTTTGGAAATTACCGATCAAGCGTTTGTAATTAATAGTTTTTCAAAGTACTTTGGTATGACAGGATGGAGGTTGGGGTGGTTAGTGGCCCCGGATTGGGCGCTTCCCGGCCTGGAAAAGCTGGCGCAAAATTTATTTATTTCTATGTCGACGATGGCGCAGCATGCGGCATTAAAATGCTTTACACCACAAACTCGCGATATTCTCGATCAGCGACGTGATGAATTTAAAATTCGTCGTGATTTTTTGTTGCCCGCTTTGCGCGAGCTGGGGTTTATTATTCCGCAGGAACCTGCGGGTGGTCTGTACATCTATGCCGATATTAGTCAGCTTTTGGGTGCTTTTGGCGGCAGCTTCGGTGACAAATTTGGCCGCAATAGTCAAGAGTTTTGTTTGATTATGTTGGAGCAGCATGGGCTGGCGATAACGCCGGGAGCAGATTTTGGTCATCACTTAAGCGACCGCTACGTGCGCTTTGCTTTTACCACGGGGATGGACCGATTAGCGTTGGCCGTTCGTCGGATGAAAGAGATTTTTCGTTAGTAGAGTTTTTTGTTGAGAGGCCTGTCTACGCGAAAGGCGTGAAAGGGTTAATAGTTAGAAATTGGTGCTGTGCTATAGCGTTAGTTATTAGAGGTAATGCTGGCAACCAAAAATAATTGAAAAGGGGAAGTTAATGAAGCTAGTTAAAGTCGTTGTTTTTGTGCTTATCTGCATGGGAGTTGTTGCGTGTGGAGGTGGTGGCAATAGTGGCCCCGTCGCAGTGTTTGCACCGCCTATAGTGGGTATTGACTTTCCTCCCCTTCAGTCCGGTACCGATGAGTTAACGAGTTTCAGAGTGTATGGAGTTGCGGTAGGAATATCGAGCAACGTTGTAGGGGTAAGCATTGCCGTAGACGGAGTCGAGGTAGACGCATTAACCGTCCCCCCATTTCTTGAATGGCAATTTGAGTTAGTTAACGCTTTGGGCGCGGGTCTTAATACTATTACGGTTACTGCCGTTGACAATGACAGGGTAGGTGGAACATTTACACGTGTCTCTATGGGATCTACTTGGATGCTAGAAAGTGGTTTGCAGTTCGACACTACCGGTCAACGTTGGCTTGTGGTTGATGGTGCGCGTAAAGCCGTTCTCGAGTTGGAAATGGACTCAGATACCAATGGCAACATGGTCGAGGGGGGTAAAATCATTGTTTCCGATACAGCATCAGCGGGGATTGATTTTGGCTTTCCTGAAGACATGGTGATTGATACTGCAAATAATCGCGCTCTGGTTATTGATAGTGGTCTCCGAGCCGTGGTTACGGTCAACTTAGTCACTGGCGAGAAACAGCTTTTGCCCGTTGCCAATCCTTCACCGGCCAACCAGTTGGATGACCCTATAGCGATTGAGATAAACGGGGCGGGAGACGCGCTCTATATCGTGGATAGAGGATTGCGTGCAATTTTAACGGCTGACTTGATTACCAACAATAGAACTGTACTTTCTGACAACAGTATTCCTGCCGCACAGCCGATTGACTTTTCTAAGCCGGTAGACCTCGTTATTCAAGAGTTGGCTAATCGATTATTTGTGGCCGATGCAGGGTTAAATGCGATTATAGCGGTCGATTTAAGTGACGGCACAAGGACCGAATTTTCTAGCGATGCAGTACCGGTTCCTGTGTCAGGTACTACGCCGATAACCTTTACTTCTCTCAAGCGCTTGGTGATGAACGGTGATCGTCTGTATGCAAGCGATTCTGGTACACTAACAAACATTTTTTTTGGCTTTACCATCTCTGATCCGTCAATTATAGACATTGAAACTCGGCCTTCGGACGCTGGCAGCATTCCCCCCGTAATTTCAGGAGAAAAAACCATTTTATCGAACCTTGGCATTCCCAATAGCCATAATCCGCTGACGTTCCCCACCTCGCTAGCGATCGATACCAATAGCAATAACCGGCTGCTAGTTATCGATAATGTCCTCGGGGTAACAGCTCAAGTGATTACAGAGGCGGGAGCCGAACAGGGTAAGAGAATCTATTTACCTGGAGGGGCAACGGAAACAGCGATAATAACGAATAATGGCCAAGATGCCGCGTTAGCTAGTACTACATATAGGTCCGTCCCCGCAGGTATATTATTTGACAGCCCTAGAGGGCTAGTCGGAGATGGTTTAAATAGCGCGCAGTATTTTTTAGACCGTGAACTGAACAGTATTTTTGCCATGATTCTCTCTGTACGAGCGGATCCTAATACTCCAATTTTCCTTAAACTTTTGATTGGTGGAGAGACCCAACGAAATGATTTACCTTTTTCTGACCCAAGGGTTTTAGCGGTTAGCACGATAGATCCAGCAAGTCTTGTAGTCGTCGATGCAGGTCTTGACCAGATTATTTCGGTATTGTTAATTGGGGGCGCTAGAACTGTTGTCTCTGAACCAGAATCAGCGTTAGTACAGCTTCGCGAGCCGAAGGCAGCGGTGCTGATAGAAAACACTCAAACGCTTTACGTTGTCGACGCTGAATTGTTG
>JAJRPK010000248.1 GCA_024280785.1 Gammaproteobacteria bacterium | reverse complement strand
ACTCCCCAGCGAACAGCTGCGTTAGTGGCTATAAAAGCGGGCCCGGAATCAGGCCCCGTATTCACAATAAGATCGGGAACCTCAATGAACGCAACGATACGACTAATACTTTGAGCAACCTCTTGAATTGACGCCGCATGATTGATATCAGAATTTTTTACTATCGCTAATAAGTCGGGTTCAAACGCTAGATTATGGCCGGCCGCTTGGCTAATTGCTTGATCACCGTCAATCATCGTATCGGCAAACAAAGCCCCTATGACCGGCTGATCCAAGCCAAATAACGATTGTGCTTTTTTGCTTCCAAGGGCAACTTTGTAGCCCACGATATCACTGACTAAACTGCGTCGTTGGACGTAGTCCCATTGTAAGCGTTCGCCCTGTGTCACAGTTAAGATCGAATTATTTGCGCAACGAATAGATTCCCAACGTTCACGATCCCATTGGCCAGACGATCCACTAGCCTCGACATTTAGCCCTGACGATAACTCAGAATAATTTTTAGGAAAATCCCTTAGCGTACAATCGACTAAAGCATTTTCATTGTATAGATGATGACAGCTCACAAGCCATGCGCTAAAAAATACACTGCACACACAAATTTTTATTCTAGCCATAAACTAAACCGTACATTCAATAATTACAAAATGCGTTCTGGATTTAAAATATTATTTGGATCCAAGGCCTTTTTAAGCGTCTCCATCAAAGATATTTCTTCGCTACTTCGGCAATAACTCAGATATTTTCGTTTCATTACCCCTACTCCATGTTCGGCCGTAACCGTGCCTCCGATTTCTCCAATCACTTCGTAAACAATACGATAAATATTTTCGACATCGGCAGCGACTCCCGTCCAAGCCAGTATATGTAAGTTTCCGTCGGCCATATGGCCAAAGGCGCAAAACATTAGGTTTTCAAATTTTTTCGATAACAGGCATTCAACGCGTTCAATAAACCCTTCCATTTTACTAACCGGCACACCTACATCAAAGTTTGCCCGATACTGAACTTGAGATAATATGGCGATAACCCCATCACGAATGTCCCAAAACTTATCAGCATCTGCTTTAGACTGGGCTACAACGGCATCAACAACTTTTCCTGTCTCCATTTCCTCAAACAGTAATTGCTCGAATTCTTGTTGACCAGAAGAAACTTTATTCCCCTCTACTTCAATTAAAACGTAGAGAGGGTATTTTTTTATAAACGGGTCTTTAATTGACGGGTTTCTATCGACAACAATATCGATATAGTTAGACCACATTAGCTCAAAAGCAGTAACCCTCGAAAAAGAACGCTGCATAGAGTGCAGGAAATCAACAACATCAGAAAATTTATCAAATGCGCAGAGGGCCGAGTTTTTTGTTACCGCCAAAGGGTACATTCTCAACACCACTTCTGTCACCACGCCAAGGGTTCCTTCTGATCCAATAAACAAATGTTTAAGGTCATACCCCGCATTGTTTTTTAACATCTTGTTCATCGATCGAATAATCGACCCATCGGCGGTTACCGCCTCTATTCCCAACACTAACGCCCTGGTCATTCCGTAACTTAGTACCTGATTGCCTCCGGCATTGGTGGCAACATTACCACCGATAGTACAACTGTCTCTGGCACCTAAATCGAGAGGAAAACAATAACCCGCGTCTAAAGCCGCTTGTTGAATAGCCGCCAATGGTGTGCCCGCGAACGCCGAGATAGTCATTGAGTCAACATCGACATCGGTGATGCCGGTACACAGCTCCAATGACAAGGCAATTTCATTGGCTTGAGGTGTTGCACCGCCCGCCAAACCAGTCAAGCCTCCCTGAGTAACCACGGCTAAACGATGAGCGTTACAATACTCTAACAATAACGATACATCGTCCACTGACTTTGCACGCACTAAAATGCTAGGGCGACAAGCATTTTCGGCACTCCAGTCAACCGAGTATTTATCACTAATTTCATGGCCGACAAAAACCCGCCCGGGCAGCAACTCTTTTAGTGCCCTTTGGTGATTCTTTAACATAGATCCTGATAACATAGATACTCACATGCCCTGCTAATTTAATGTCTAGCTGTTTTACTATCGAGGCACTATCACTCGAGTAGAGCCCATTACGTTCGGATATTGTTTCTATTGTACGTGTAAACACACTAACGTGCGTGGCCATACAACTCATTGATTATCACCATTAATCGCCAGCCCGTATTTGTTTGCTTATTCATTGAACTTATTGCTAGAGTGGTCTTCTATAGATCATTATTCAATATTTGTTATTTGAAATCATGTCTGAGGAATAGCTTTATGGTTACCGAAATGATCTCCGCCGAAACCACCCAGCTCTTATTGTTTGCCCTAGAGGTTATGGTGGGCTTATTTATTTTTTCCATTGGCTTATTGTTTGTTATCGTTGCCGTAGTTTTTGTTATCGATAAAACCCAGACCGAGCATACGGTTCGTCGTAATGACCCCGTCATAGGTCGTTTTCGTTATATTTTTGAACATATGGGTGAGTTTTTTCGACAGTATTTTTTTGCCATGGACCGTGAAGAACTTCCCTTTAACCGAGCAGAACGCTCCTGGACTTATCGAGCCGCAAAAGATGTCGACCGTACCATCGCCTTTGGGTCAACTCGCAACCTAACTCCCACCGGCAGTGTTTTATTCGTGAACTGTCCATTTCCCACACTCACCGAAGACGCCACCCCAATTAGCCCGGTTACGCTCGGACCCTACTGTAGAACACCCTATACAACTAGCTCATTATTTAATATTTCAGCGATGAGCTATGGCGCACTGTCGGCTCCCGCCATACAAGCTCTCTCTCATGGTGCCAAAAAAGCCGGCTGCTGGATGAATACCGGCGAGGGCGGTGTTAGTAGCTACCATCTCGAAAGCGGCTGCGATGTTATCTGCCAAATCGGCACCGCAAAATACGGTGTCCGCGACGAGAACGGAAAATTGTCTGATGAAAAGTTAATCGGCCTTGCCAAGCAAGAGCAAATACGGATGTTCGAAATCAAAATGAGCCAAGGAGCTAAGCCCGGCAAGGGAGGTATTTTGCCCGGCGGCAAAGTCACAGCAGAAATTGCCCGTATTCGCGGCATACCAGAGGGCCAAGATTCCATCAGTCCTAACGGCCACCCAGATGTTCGCTCAGTAGATGACCTGCTTAATATGATAGCTCGCATTCGAGAAGTAACCGGTAAGCCTGTTGGTTTTAAAGCCGTCATTGGCAGCTCTGCCTGGCTCGATCAAATGTGCCATTTAATCTTAGAGCGCGGCATAGAATCGGCTCCTGACTTTATCACTATAGATAGTGCTGATGGAGGGACTGGCGCCGCACCTCAAAGTCTAATGGATTATGTCGGCCTACCGCTAAAAGAAAGTTTGCCCTTGGTCACCAATAAACTGAACGAATACGGTTTAAGAAAAAGAATTAAAGTCATTTGTTCAGGAAAAATGATCACCCCTTCTGGTGTCGCCTGGGCTTTGTGCATGGGAGCGGACTTCGTAGTATCAGCCCGCGGGTTTATGTTTGCACTTGGTTGTATTCAATCACTGCAGTGTAATAAAAATACTTGTCCAACGGGAATAACTACCCACAATAAAAAACTTCAATACGGGCTGGATCCTACGAATAAGTCTGAGCGGGTTGCAAACTATGTTCAAAACATGGTTTACGACGTTGGCGTCATT
>JAJRPK010000247.1 GCA_024280785.1 Gammaproteobacteria bacterium | reverse complement strand
CGTTCTTCAGCGATCTGTAAATCAATGTGTGCCAGCCGGCGCTGTATTTCTTTTCGCTTCGCTGGATTATCTGCCAATTCTAACGCCGCATGGTAAGCGCTGGAGACTTCAGCCAAAGCTACTGCGCTTACATCTTCCGCGCGAGCCGCAGATGTTTTATGCAAAGCATCAACATGTGATTTCGCTGAGGGTAAGCTAGCCAGTGTAACTACTTGTTTTTCATGATCGATAGAATGATTTAAAAACCCACAGGCTGGCAAAATAAATATAAGGCCCACTACACAGAGCATAGGAGCACGACGAAAAATAACTTCGGGAAAATATCTTCCCCATTCTCGTTGACTCATAGCAACCGCCCAGAATCGAGCGCTTCATTTTTGGTAGACACCTTACTGCCGCCGTCTGTTGTTGTCGATGTCGATGTCGATGTCGATGAACCGCTCGGTAATTGCTCGAGCACACGACGCTCCAGAATTATCGCTTTAGACAATCTCGCCTGAGCGATATAGGCTGTCAGCCGATTTTTTCTTGCTGCAATTTCTGTCATTAATCGCTGCGACAAAATAATTTCTGCCTCCATTCGCAACAGGTTAAGCTTCTTACTCTGCACTTCAATACGTTGGCGTTCAAGGCTCAATCGCTGATGGTACTGCGCTTGCTTAGTTTGTTCTAAAATCAGCTCAGGAAAGTGTCTTACGCGAAGCTTTACTTGAACTAAAGCCCGATCTATTTCATCTATCTTCTTTTCATTGCCCCACTCGCGAGAACTTGCATCTAAACTTACTTGCCACAGCAGCAACCCTTGCATCATGATCAATGTTTTTCGCTTTTCAGCAAGCATTGTGCGGGAAGGCGCAGTAGCCATTTGCCCTGAGGATAGCTTAGTGATGACTCGATTGAGGGTTTCTTCGGTTTTATCCAAGCGCCTTAAAGCCGATTGAATTCGTTGATAACTTTTTCTCTCGAGTTGATTCATTAACAGCACTTTTCCTGCTGGCTGCCCAGCGCGCGCTATCTGTTCTAACAAGTTTTCTCGTGTTTTCTCAAGCAACCGCAGCCGATCTACAAACACATTCTGAGTTGATTCGTTCACCGTGGCCAAGTTTTTTTCAGTTCTCTCATTAACTGCAAACTCTAGCGTTTCAATTTTTCCTTGCCAGGCATTTAAGTTAGCCTCTAACCAATCTATATCATTTAGCTGGCCTAGTAGCGTACGCATAGATTTATCTGCTAACAAACCGCTCAAATGTGCCTGCAACTCTGGTGACGCCAAATCGCCGGGATCCACCAAGCTATCGGCGACGCTAAGCCAGTGATTACCAATCAAAGGCTTTCCTGTTAACCGCGATGAGAAGCGCTGGGTAGATTCCCTTGCCGTGTTCAAGCGATTATCGGCACCCACATCGACAAAAACTGCTTTAGCCCCACCGTCCATTATTTTTTCGCCCAACCTCTTCAGCACTGACATCTCGGCAGCCATTTTATCAAGCGCAAATTGGTAGGAATTTATTGCTTCGTTATCGATGCCCAGTTTTTCATAGATATAAGGAACAGCTAACAATGCCTCATAGGTAGTCGGCTCCGACATTGATCTAGCTTGAAGGGCCAAGATCGGCGCCAACGCCTCTTCATAATTCCCGGCATTAATTGCGGACCATCCATAGCCCACCAAAGCCTTACCGGCCAAACCACTGTTTTGACGGACTTTAGAAAAAGACGTAATGGCCGCGTCACTTTTCTCTAATTTCAAATAAACAAACCCTAATGAAATAAGCACTCTGTCGCGTAAATCCAAAACTTCGCCAAGCTCGAATTCTTCATTTTTTTGAGGCTTCAATTGATTGAGCTGTTGTTCAAGCTGGCTTAATAGAATAGCTTGCTGCGCTAAAGGAGTTGAATCTTTAACAATGGCACTAACGGCACGATTGTAGTCTCGATAATAGCGATATATCGATTGCTTATCGACAGCCGGATCAAATAACAGTGCTCGATTGTTTGCGGTGAAATCTCGACTATCATTTTCTGCACGGTTGGCACTCAGGGTTATTTTGCTCCACATAAAGGCCAATTCGCTCTGAAGTTCAGGGCTTAAATGTTCGCTTACTTTGATCAACGCACCACGGGCCGCGGGGTAATCACTTTTTTTATAAAGTAACTTACCCAGATAGAACCAAGCACGCGCAGTATTTTCTTTATTGGGATGCGACTCAATTACCGAGTCAAAGATATTTTTTGCCGCTTCATCCATGCCGTATGAAAGATGAATCCCTCCTTTCAGGACTTTGGCAAACTCTAGATGGTGCGGCAGTGTGGATTGTTGCTCGGCGACCATTAATTCGGTGAGGGCTTTAAATTGATTTTCTTGAAATAACTCATAAAGAACTACACCGTAACTCAGATCCTCTACCACATTTCCCTTCGTTTTTTTTGCGAAGGCTAAAGGTGGTAACAAAAGAATAGCAATCGACAATAGCACGAAGAACACTATCGAACTCAAGCCTATCTTGCTGTTGAAATCTGAAGTGCAGTTATTATCCCTGAATTTATAACAAGAATTAGTTCTATTGAAATAAATAGTTTTATTAGACAAAATAGTCATTGGATTATTTTCTATCACTCATCGAATTAGCCTAAGCAATCGACCTTAATCCCACTCGCGCACAGAGAATTCTGGCTGATACGATGCCGTCGAGTCGCTGATAATAAGTTCCAGCTTTTTTTCTGACGTCTGTTTGTCAAAACTTAATGATGTCGCCCGACGGTAATCTCTCCCCTGAGGACCTCGCCCTGTATAAACGGCAACAATTTCATGCTTACCCGATTTTAAATTACCCAGATAAAGTCGTTGCACACCACCGCGAACCAAAGCATCTAACTGACGGTCGGTATAGAGATGACTAGACACTTCCTTATCGTCCAACTTAACCGTGACAGCATCGAGCTGGAAAAACTCGCCTACGTCTAAAGACAAATAAACAGCTATCTGCGTATTCGCTGGAAACAGCAATTCTTCTTCTAAAATAAATAAATCACGATTCAGCGCAAGTACATCTTTTTTAAGCTCTTGCAAGGCGTGATCTAAAGCCGTGTCGTCAATTTCTGCCGCCAGTGTTGCCGTGAAACTAAAGGGTAAAAGCGTTAACCCAAGCCATAGTGCTGCCGTGTAGAGAACATTTTGAATATGCATATTGCTAGCCGACTAATTAACCGTTGTTTTTTTCTTGGACTACTTTTTCTTGAACTACCAGAATGTCAGTTTCACCGCTGAAACATCTGATCATCTTTTGAACTTTCAGACTTATGACAGAACTCTATTAAATATAGCCGTAAATAGTCAATTAGGGTGTGAACTGCTTCGTAGGGTTCGCAAAGTATTGCTGGATAAAAGTCGACTTAATTAATCGATTCATTTGCACCAGAGCGCTAGCTGACGGTTCTATAAGTATTAGCTAATGACGCCATTAGAAATCGAAGATAAGGTTTGAAAGGCGGTGTAACGATCAAGGTTACTGCCCAAGCCATTACCGAATAAGCCGGCGAAATTGCCCGCTTCACCGTGCAGTGCCAAGTAATTTAATAGCACGGTATCAACCAAACCGTTCACATTATTTGCCGGAGCATAACCATTGGCAGTTTCTACCGAAGCATCGGCTCGCATCCAGCCAATTTGTTGATGAACAAACTGCTCATCGCCGGCACCCAACAAAGTCGGCTGAGAACCCGGGTCGTAAACTAAAAAGAAAGAAGCAGCAGTGGATGAGTTATCTCCGGTCCAAACGCCTTTATCACGACCTAGAAGAGAAGTATCAATCATGCCATTACTAAAGACCGAACCATCGGAACAGACATAGAGCATTAACGGCACACCTTTTTGCGCCGCGTACTCTAAGCAGGCTCCCATACAACGCCCTGCCCGTAAATCCCTCTCCTCTCCTGTCGCTCGGTCACCCGTGTGATAATCGTAGCCACCCAAAGCGATGGTTCCTGCACCCGCAAAACCGTCGATGACCATTTTCATCACCGAAGCGGTTTTGCGAAATTCTCGTTCACTGTCAAATTCAACGGTGCCAAAAATACCGCTGGTATCATCGACGATTACCGGATTAACCGCACTGCGATCGTCTGGATTCAAGACATTTGGATCAGAGAAACGGTCGGTGATATCCGCGCTTTTTACATACTGACAACTAACGTTCTCCTCTACACCCGCAAGTAGTCCTGCGTTAACTTGTGCCAATTTTCCTGCACTAATGCGTTGAATTGACTCCATCACTGATACCGCTTCCGTCGCGTTTAAGATATCGAGCAAATCACCGGTATCGACCAAGCCAGTAACGTCAGAGGGACGATCAATTTTAGTAGGCGGAGAACTAAGGTCGATCAACTTTGACGGCGCCATCGAATTGCCGCCCGACACCGTGCTGCGAGAACCAATGAGATCTACTAGATTTCCACCCGCACCGGCCATACTTATCCCGTACATGGGGTTGTGCGGATTGTTACCGGTATCATTATCAGAACGTGCAGGGATCACTGCACCGTTTATATTGCCAACCGCCGTTGGTGCTTTTTCTAAAATACCCCTTAAAAAAGCACTGTCGCTGTGAAAGGCTAAACCCAATGTAGTATCGACGTGATCACCATTACTCGTCGCCGTCGGCGCGGCCTCGGTGGTACCCGGCACCATACTGCTGGGCAAACCTAGCTTGTTATATCCAGCCGTACTTAAAAAATCTTGTTGGCCTCCTGGCCCGCCTACCAAAACGTTAGAGCCTGAAATATTAGCGCCCCCCGCTAAATCGATACAAATAAACGGTATCTTCCCAGCCCCCAGTGTCGCTATTTCGCACGGCGTCGTTTTCAAAGCCTCGAGGTCAGGAGCCAGAGTGGCATACGCGGCACGAGGATTCGCGAACAAACTAAACATGGACGCTCCCATCACTGAGCCAGCACCTAGACGGAAACCCTGACCAATCAACTCTCGGCGAGTCATCGGCCTGCGATGGCCTCCGTGCTTTAAGGGTTGGTCTAAACCGTGGAAACTATTTCGCTTTGCCATCTTTATGCTCCAAACTTATTCGTACACCTAGCTCTCAATCAGACTCTAATAAAAAATTTTCGCTCTATTGTAGTAAAACGGCTGCACTGCCTAAAACTGCCGCACAACCTGCTTTGGCAGCAGTAGCCGTAGTCCCTGCAGGGCAAACCCCACCACAACGCGCAATGCCGTCTGGCACACCATCGCCTCCGTCAACTATTGGTTTAATATCGTTTGTACTCGTTAGAAGCACATGTAACTCATCGCGTACTGCACTACGATCTATTTGCGTTGTAAGATTAGTGTTCAATGCTTTATCAATCATCGGAAACATAAATTGATTCTCCCAATCGATGTCACTGATACTGTTTGCATCGGCATTGAAATTTAGCGCTGGAAACAATGCCGTACGCAACGGAGTACTTTCCATTAGTTGATCACAATACGAAATAGCCAATTGAGTAACACCCATTTGATGCGACGATAAAAATCCACCAATATTTTCGCTTGAGGGTAACTGCTGAACTACGGTATCGTAGGTAGCTGCAACCGCCGTGTTGGTCGAACTAACGCCCGTAATTACCGCAAAGCTTTCGCGCACTTCGGCAAAGTTGCGTACAAATACATTGAAGACCGGCTCACCCGTCGCACTGAATACGGGGTCGGGGAAATTTGCCTCGGAAAAAACATTGGAGTCTCCCGCCAAACGATCAAAAGTCAAAAAGAATTGATCTTGTGTCGCGCCGTTTTCCAGTACCACCAACATTCCTTGAGAGCTTATCGGCTGGCCCGTATCTGCGTTGTAGCTAGCGGCGTTAATTTCTATGTCGACTTTAGTAAACGCCTGACCCACCGGAGAAATTTTACCGTTTACCCCAACTCTCATTCCGACCAAATCAAACGGCGCTTGCACCGTGGTTCCGCCCAATACTAAATAGTAGGGATTGGAGAAAAGATAACTATATTTATCGTATTGACTGACTTCAAAGACAATGTAGCTATTATCCGTAGAGGTCATTTCATTAAGGACAGGAGGGTCATTGGGATTGGCGGCTTCAGTCAATGTAGCTAGACGAAACAACATAAAAAACTTTTGCCCCACACCCACATCAAAGTTAGCCTGAATATCCGTCAGCGATAATGCTCGTTTATGAATAGCAACGAAACGAACGGCACCCTTCCAGGTTTTATTACCTGAAACTTCATTGCCTATCACAAAAACAAAGTCTCTATCCCAACTACTAATAACAGCCCCGGTTTCCGGGTCAGGGTTACCGTCTCCGCGCAATTCACCATTAACGTAAATTTTTCGACCGTCTTCCGGGTGAAAGGTTAATACCACATGCTGTAATGCCGCCTGCGCATCTTCATCGCCATCCAATGTTGACAGCATAGGCCGCCCGTCGCCGTCAGTTTCACTAGAGCGGTTAAGAAAATCGTAGTTATACAAGGACTGGCCCAGGGTAAAGTTCCGCTGTGTGTCCCCACCTGAATAGCTAACGATGCGCGCCGAATCATCTTGCGTCACATTTTCGGGAAACACCCAGGCTTCAATCGTGTACTCTCCGGTACCCGCTTCGCCGATTTCATTGTAGAGCTTACGGCTGTTGCTAACCGAAGCTTGCGCACGACCGTTTTCAAACTGCACGCCCCAATTGTCTAACCATTCATAATCCCCTAGCAGGGTCAGCGGCATAAGTGGGCTGACACCACTGGTATCGGCGACTAAATTGCCAGTACCATTACGAAATTTGTATTGTGCAATAACGTGAGTTTCAATGCGCCCACCACTGGCCGCTTGAATACCTTGATCTAAACGCAGTGCCAAGCTCGTTACTAAATTTTCATCAACCGGCTCTGCGATATCTGGCAACAGTGCATCGATTGCCTCCTGCATCGCTTGGGCATCAACGGCGCAGTCTCCACTCCAGCAGTTATGTGCTTCATCTCTAAGACGAACGACCAAGCGCGAATTCGCTGTGTTAGTCAAATCCATTTTTGCTTTCGCCGCTTCGTAGGCCACGTCAACGTCTGAGTGCGCAAATAACGGTGTTTGCCTTAACTGAATCGGTGCACTATCGCTGTGACAGCCGGCGCAATTAGCCGTTAATAACTCATAAACCGTGGTTTCAAACAAGGAAGATGTATCGGGAAAGACAACAGAGCCTTGGGGTATTTGATCGACAGGCGCAACAAAGTTTACCGTTGTAGACACCGTTGCTTCCACACCGGCAGCCCAAGCCGCAACAAAGGCTGTCAGAGTGTCACGGCAATCGGTTAAATCCCCACTCCAGCAATTGTGACCATTGGCCACTCGGTTAACGACAGCAGAATTGCCTGGGTCCGTTAGGTCAACCACTGAAAGAGCTGCACCGTAAGCCTGATTAATATCATCGTTTCTGGCAAATTTAACGGTGCCTACACCCCCTTGCATATGGCAATCGGCACAACCAATCACCTCTTCGACCACCTCATCCCAAAAAAATAATTTAAAATCTCGCACTTGTTGATTAGCCGCGGCTGGAATACCACTGTAGGTCACATTAGCGACACCGATTACAGCAACTCCTCCGGGCGCAGATTCGCGAGACTCTGTCGAGGCACCACTACCTCCGCTGCAAGCATTTAAAAAGGGTAAAAGTAACAGCAAAGCTAACGCTAAGTATTGCCTTAAAAATCTGCCGCCCTCTTTCATCGATCGACTCCTGATATTCCACGCGAAACGATTAAGTGCATTATCAACTATTGAACTTATGGCAGGGTTACCCCCGTAACTAATTACGTAGCTAACTAAATTGCTAAATGCGCAGAAACATTTTAATTTTTTCATCTTGATCATTTCAGGCCACCTGTCACTTAATTTCCAGCGCAGTAACTGGCTGTTTCAGCAAACACACGCTTTAAATTGTAATTTGCCCCGCTAAATACAAGCTGAATTCTATCGATTTCATCAAGATCGTTTTGATCGGCCGGCTTTCTTAAACAAGTGGTTTCAAACGCATGAACGACGTGACAACGAGCAAACGCCTCACTGTGGGCTAATTCTTCACCCATACTGCTGGCGCCGGCACCAAACCCGGATAAACTATTGTCCCAGCCTAACAATTTCTTATTAATACCATCACGCCAAAAATTAGACCAATTGTCGTTGGGAGTTACAAAACCATAAGGGAAGGTGTTGGCATTATTGAAGTACTTCGCTTCAACAGCCCCTTGGTTGTAGGTCATTGCTCCACCATCAGGATTGTTGACGGGGTACGAAAACTGGTAGTAAGCAAAGGCCTGAGAAAAGGGGTCCATACCACTATGGCAACCCACACAGCCATTCATAAACAGTCGGCTATCGCCGCCAGGGGTTCTCGATACGTCCTGACGAATTCGATCTGCCGGACGGGTAGTGTCCTTTAGCTGTTCCATGTCGTAACACATATGATTGAGCAGGGTGTAACGGAACATGGCGCGGTTGGTTCCATCGATGAAGAACGCGCGTGCCGCCGCACGCGTAGTCAAAATTCCAGCCGCTGCCGAACTGGGAATGCCTGTTTCTGCAGATTGCGTTGACCGTTGCAACACGGCCGAACTACCTAAATCCAAATTTAAATTTTCCAGCGATTCATAATGTGCATTACTGCTATTAGAATATGCAGGAGCGTTGGTACCCACGTAGATCACGTCTGCCGAAAGAATTTCACGAAAATCTGCTTGGTCTCGAACCAATCCGATATAGGTTGCGATGTAATCATTGAGTGGGACAAAGATATCTTGATCCCTATTGGTCCAGGGTGCGGCAACATTATTTAACGTCACCGAGTAGAAGGCCGGGTTATCCATCGCTATATCGGCGGCGGCCAACATATCACCGCCATCAATCAACAGTTCCATGCTAGCTAGAACGGTGTCTGTCGGCGGGACACCGGCTAAGCGGTCATGGATTTGCCGAGCTTTTTCGCGAGCACCTGCCGCTGCATTTTGTGACCATAACAGCGGCAACAACGACACCGTACTTAACGAAGCGGTTAAAGATGCAACCGTTATCAACGAGCTAAGAGCCTGTCTGGATTTTCGCTGTAATCCTGATATCTGCTTCATATCCAAGATTTTCTTCATAATTTTAATCACCCTAAATTTCCGCACAGGTGTTGCTATCAATGCCTGTCTATCATTTAGCCAACTCCACACTAAAAAGTGAACCCCCGTTTTGCTCACTTTTATAGCTCTGTCACAACAGAAGATTGACCTGCGTCACGGTGGGAGCAAGATAATTAGCCGCAAAGAAGTTCTCGCACAACGATTTTTTTCTATTAGCCTACTCTCTATCTATACAAGTAATAGCACGCGAGTTAAATATCGCTGGGATAAGTCTTTCAATCTCAAGGTTTTTTCAAGGGCAGTTGTGGATTCGTGAACCAGCGCAACGAAGCGCCAAGCTCGTCAACGCAAAATGGTTACTGAATAGCCAACTTTGTCGAAGCAGAATATTCGGCTAGCTGTTCAATTAGACGTTCAACCGGATGTTCGACGTGGTTAGGTACTTTGCTCGGGTCTTTCGGTTTTTAGAATTTAACCCCCGCGTTATCGAGGGTCAGTTTGGACAGCCGATAGAAATTTAATCGGGCGATGTGCACAAACGAATCAATTTCGATGGCAGTACCCATGCAGGGTAAGGCAATCGAGGAATTAACAAGTGGTATAGCGAACAGTAGATGAGCCATTCGAGAGCATTGAAATACGAAGGAGACCAGCGCTGGCTTAATCACTACCGGTCTTTGGGCCTATTGCGTTACCTGCTATGGATTACCGTCAGCCTAATAATTGCTTTGCAGTGGAGTTGTTCGGGCTCAGCGGGTGGAGATAGCGCGGCGGGCACGGATCTTGGCGGCGGCCAGACAGGTTTTGCTATCCCTATTTTTTATGTCAAACGGCCGATACCTGAAAACAGCCAAAATCTTGAAGAGCCCTACGCTTTTAATCCCGGCGCACATTTATATTACCGAAGTTCGGCATCTATTAATTCACCAGAAATTAACATCACCTCGCAGTTGTTCGCTAACAACGCGCAGTACGATGTCAAAAATCTTGATGTTTCACCCGATGGCCAACGTATTTTGTTTGCCTTACACCCTCCTGAGGCCGACCCCGACAACCCTGTGCTTAGCTGGAGTATCTGGGAATACACCATTGACAATGACTCCCTACGGCAAGTTATATCTACCCAAAGCCAGGATTTTGACCCCGCCTACTTACCCATGCCAGATCCTAACGAACCAGAAAAAATCGCCATAGTATTTGCATCTACTCGACAAGAAACTAACCGTACACTTTTACTCGACGAATTCAAACCTTCCTATTCGGGCTTAGAAGAAAACTCAGCAAGCAACGAGAGAGACCTGCAAAATGGAGCCATTCAAGCCGTTTCATTACATGTCTACGATGAGACATTAGCCGCCGATGAAGCGTTAGTACAAATAACATTTAATCAAAGCCACGATCTCGACCCGTTGGTTTTACCTTCGGGAAAAATACTGTTTAATCGCTGGGACAACATTGCCAATCGGGATGAATTCAGTTTATATCGCACGACTCCCACCGGTGCAGAAATGACCTTAATGTACGGCTACCACAGCAATGGGATCAGCGGAAGTAATGGTGGCGAAGGTATTCTTACTAATTTGCAACTCGCTCCTAACGGAAAATTATTGGGGCTTTTTCGAGAGCGAGATTTATCGGTCGATATCTTAGGTGGCGCCATTGTCGAAGTCGATATCGATAACTATATTGACCTCAACACTCCCACTTTCAATAATGTGGGTTTGCTGGGCTCTGCACTTACTCCGGTGTTCAGCTCGAATGTTTATACTGACGACCGCCTGTCTCCCGACGGTCGGTTCAGTTCAGTTCGCCCTCTTAACGATGGCAGCGATCGATTACTGGTCAGCTGGTCACCGTGTTTGGCACAAAGTAATTCGGCATCGGCTCCCTGCCAGCTAGCCCCAAACGGACCTCCTGCGCCCCCTTTATATGGTTTGTGGATGATGGATGATTCCGGCTCCACCCCCTTATTACAGCCCATCATTCTCGCTGAACCTGGCTTTATGTACACCGACGTAATGATTGCCGAAACGCGAACCCCGCCTGAATTTGTTACTCCCCCTAGCGGGTTGGGAGACGTAGACGGTATTCCATTGGCTATTCTCAATATCGCCTCTATTTACGATTTGGACGGCGTCGATGTTGCGCCTGACCTCACAGGCGGCGCCTTCCCCGCCAGCATCGCCAACCACGCCAATCCACTTTTATCTCCTCCATCCCTTATCGACGCCAGGTTTTTACGTTTGGTCAAAGCCGTTTCCATTCCCGATACTGCTAACAAGGAATTCGACAACAACGATTACGGTGTTAGCCAACGGCAATTGATGAGAGAAATAGTCGGCTACTTGCCCATCGAACCGGATGGCTCCGTGCGCGGGATTATACCGGCCAATATCCCTCTAACTATTAGCATTGTTGACGGAAGCGGAAAAAGAATCAGTCCCAGACACCAAAACTGGCTGCAGTTTGCACCCAATGAAACCTCTAATTGCATCGGTTGCCATACGGCT
>JAJRPK010000246.1 GCA_024280785.1 Gammaproteobacteria bacterium | reverse complement strand
CTCGATGTCGGCTCATCACATCCTGGGGCTGAAGCCGGTCCCAAGGGTATGGCTGTTCGCCATTTAAAGTGGTACGCGAGCTGGGTTTAGAACGTCGTGAGACAGTTCGGTCCCTATCTGCTGTGGGCGTTGGAGATTTGAGGAGAGCTGCTTCTAGTACGAGAGGACCGAAGTGGACGAACCTCTGGTGTTCCGGTTGTGTCGCCAGACGCATTGCCGGGTAGCTACGTTCGGACAGGATAACCGCTGAAAGCATCTAAGCGGGAAGCCCCCTCCAAGATTAGATCTCCCTGAGGGTTTAACCCTCCTGAAGGGCCGTGGAAGACTACCACGTTGATAGGCTGGGTGTGGAAGCTCTGTGAGGAGTGAAGCTAACCAGTACTAATTGCCCGTGCGGCTTGACCATATAATAGAAACGACTGAATAAATGTCGCCAATATTGATACGGTTTAGCGCATAACAGAAAAAACGTATGTGCCGAGTGCATGTACACACTAGCGAACTAAGTCTTCTTTGCAGTGCATTAAAATTTATAGACTCAAAACAAAAATTTAGTTACGAAAGCTACAGCCGTTTACGAAGAATATTCGTTGAACGCTGCGGCAAACAGTTTAGGAAGTTAAGCAGTTTTTTTGCTCCTTCCAACCAGTTTGTCTGACGACCATAGAGCATTGGAACCACCTGATCCCATCCCGAACTCAGACGTGAAACGATGTATCGCCGATGGTAGTTTGGGAGTTCCCATGTGAGAGTAGGTCATCGTCAGGCTTCAAACAGCAACGCCCTGATCAACATTGGTCAGGGCGTTTTTGTATGCGTGATTCTTTGGTGAGAAGCCGCACACTTATCTTGGTTGCTTAAGTATTCTAGCGCCAGGAATGTAAAAAAATGATCCCTGTTTAGTGTCGAAAAAATAGACATTTGACTCCGCTTTTAGAATCGATTTAAACAGCGAGATTATCTAAGTTACTGAATAGTGAGATAAATTTATATTTGGCATATTAATCGCTCTATAAGGGGTATCTATTTAAGTTGTTAGATAATGTAAAGGGGCAAAGCAGATGAGATTAAGATTAATAGGAGTTCAACTCAGTGCGTGGGCCGTCTCTGCGGTAATATTGTTGGCAAGTAATGCCCAGGCGGGAATTATCGCTCAATACGATGTTTTCGATTATAACGGAGGCTCTGCTAAGCATGGTCTTTGGACAAATACGCGCTACCGTAATGACAATACGTTTAGTATTAATAAGGGGACTGTGTTCACGATTTTTGAGAATAACGGTAGGATTGGGGGTTCTCTGATCGGGTCAGCGTCCAATAATTATAAGACGGCAGCGATTAACCTCAGGTTGGGAGGCTTTGAAGAAACGTACAACTACAAGCGTGAACAAGGTTACAACTGGGACCCTTCGGAAGATGCCACTCGCGATTTTGATTTTTTTAAGTACATCGCTGGAACTATAAAAATTGGCAACATTACTCACCGTATCAGAAACTGTAGTGCATGCGGTTATGCATTTCAGTTTGGCGTCGGCGCGAATGCTAAAAATAAGGGAGAGTTAGGTGCCTCAGCTTGGATCCTTGCGGGTAATACAAGTAAAAGACATCACTGGGATCTTAACCTTTCGTTTAAGCCCAGGGCAGTTCCTGAGCCGGCGACTTTAGCATTGCTAGGCATAGGTGTTATTGGTCTTGGAATTTCGCGCCGCAAGGCCGCAGCAAATTTGGCGGGCTAACGCCGAAGAGAGTTATTCGTTGTAGTTGTAAATAAAAATGGCGCGTAAAGCGCCTTTTTTATGTCTTTTTTTATCTATGCACTTAAACAGCACAAATTCGGTAAGCCTCCACGGTGAACCACTTCTGTTATCATCGCACGATAAAACAATCGATCACAATGCAGTATTGAATGATGTTACAGCAATCTTTATTAGAGGTCTTGAGTGATGGTGAGTGGCATTCAGGTGAAGCTTTGGGTAAGCAGTTCTCTGTAAGCCGTGCAGCTGTCTGGAAACAACTTCAGCAATTGCAAGAGTCCGGGATTAATCTTGAATCTGAGCGAGGCAAAGGTTATCGCGTCGTGGGGGCTATAGAATTACTTGATCGAGAGTCAATTTTTGCTAAGTTAACGCCCAAGACAAAACATTTACTTAGCTTTCTTGATCTTCAATACAGTATCCCGTCGACTAATACTTATGCTCTAGAGCACCTTGCACGAACGGCTGCGGCCAAAGGTGAAAGTAATCCGTCGGGGTTGGTAGTTTTTGCTGAACAACAGAGTGCAGGTAGAGGCCGTCGGGGAAAGGAATGGAAAAGTGCGCTAGGCAGGAATATCGCTTGTTCGATGGTTTGGCGGTTTTCTGGTGGTGCCGCAGCACTTTCTGGACTCAGCTTGGCTATCGGCGTTGCGTTAACAAAAGCCCTGGAAAGACAGGGTTATAGTGGCATACTCTTAAAATGGCCTAACGATTTGTTATGGAATGATAAAAAACTGGCAGGTATCTTGATTGAAATGTCGGGTGATGCAGCCGGCCCCTGCGACGTGGTCGTCGGCATAGGGGTTAATCTAACGATGTCAAAAATAGAAGGCATAGACATTGATCAATCATGGGTAGATTTGCTAGAAATTGGCGATAAGCAAGAAATAAAAAAAAATGCACTGGCCGCTGAAATGCTTAATGAAATATTGCCATTGTTAGCGGGCTTTGAGCAAAATGGATTTGCCTACTACCAATCAGCATGGGCCGAACGAGATGCCCTGTTAGGGAAAGAGGTAGCTATTACAATAGGAGAGGAACGGTTTTTGGGGCAGTATGCGGGCGTAGAGGTTGACGGTGCGATTTGTATTAAAACAGACCAGGGTATAAGGCGTTTTAACGGGGGCGAAGTCAGTTTACGGAGCTCTGGATAAGTGGTACAGAATAAGTGGTGCAGAAACTTGAGTATGCTTTATTTATTACATTGTTAAAGTAACGGTAGTAGACATGATAATTGATATCGATGCTGGAAATACGCGAGTTAAATGGCAGTTATTGGGAGATGACGGAAGAAAAATCGCGCAGGCTGCTAGCTCTGAACCTGAAGCATCTATTTTGACTGCTATTGTCGAAATTATAGACTTAAAGCCTCAGTGTGCAGACCGTACTGTCGAACGTGTACGTATTGCGTCGGTGCAAGAAGCCTCGAAATTAGCGAATTTTATTGCGTCTATAGAGGATTGCTGGAAGGTGTCGGTAGAAAGTGCGTCTAGCTTGGCAGTTTCTTGTGGGATTACTAACAGCTACAGTGTGCCGCATACTATGGGTGTAGACAGATGGAGCGCGATAATTGCGGCGGCAAATTTAATAAATGCTCCAGCATCTGGTTCGTCTTTTTGTGTTGTCGATGCAGGAAGCGCTATGACTTTAGATTTTGTCGCTGGG
>JAJRPK010000245.1 GCA_024280785.1 Gammaproteobacteria bacterium | reverse complement strand
CTGGCATATTTGGTGTGGGCGGTGGCTTCTTGATTGTCCCGCTGTTGTTATTTTTAAGTGGTGCGACGATGCACCAAATCATTGCTACGTCTTTGGCCGTTGTCACAATAGTAAGCGCCGTGGCTTTCGCTACCTATTTTATTCGTTCACCAATGGAAAGCTACTCTGAAATTTATCTTGCGTCTGCTGGGGCAGTGTGTGGAATGGTATTGGGTATGTTTTTAGCGAATAAAATACCGACGGCTGTACTGCAGAGGCTGTTTGCGTTTGTGCTTCTGGTTTTATCGATCACGTTGGCACTCAAAACGACAAATATTTTAGATTTTTAGACTTTCACAGTACAACATTCAAGAGATTAAGCATGACGATATTTAGGCAGCTTTTCGATTCAGAGTCATCCAGTTACACCTACTTATTGGGTGACCAAGCATCAAGAAAAGCAATTATTATTGATCCCGTAATTGAAAAGTTGAACGACTATCTTCAGTTATGTGTCCAGTTGGATATAGAGCTTGTCTACGCGGTAGATACTCATACCCACGCGGATCATATAACGGCGTTAGGGAAGCTCCGCTCAAGTACAGGGTGTGTGACGATGATGGGAGAGCAATCAATGGCAGATTGTTTGACCGAAAAATTTGCCGATCAACAAATTATCTCAGTAGGGAATATCGAACTAAAGGCCATTTATACACCTGGACACACCGATGATTCCTACAGTTTTTACGTCAAACAATCCGGCCAGGGGAAGCTGTTTACTGGAGATACACTATTGATTCGTGGTACTGGACGAACTGATTTCCAAAATGGCAATGCGCGAGATCAATACCACAGTATTTTTTCGCGGATTCTAAAGTACCCCGATGATACATTGATATATCCAGCACATGATTACAAGGGTTGGACTGTGAGTTCTGTTTTAGAAGAGCGAAAATTCAACCCAAGACTAGCGATTGATAGTGAGTCCAAGTATGTGGAGCTAATGGGTTCACTACAACTAGACAATCCAAAGCTCATGGATGTAGCTGTACCCGCCAATCGAGCATGTGGAGATGTCAATGAGTAAGTCTTCTTTGAGTTATTTTGATCCTCGCGCTCGCGGCTTAGATTGTTTGCCGAGCACCCGCTTTAAGGTCGATGCAATTTTTCGAATTGCGCTTAGTCTCATATTTGTTATTGGGGGACTGGGGCACTTTGGGCGACAGGAATGGATGCTGCAGCGGCTGACACAATCACCTTGGTTCGAATGGGTGGGTAGCCTGGGAAACCCAATATTTTTTCTTGAAATGTCGGGCTTGGTTATGATTGTTGCGGGCATTTCTCTCGTTGCAGGTTTTTGTACGCGGCTTAGCGCGCTAGCTTTGTTCGTTACCTTAGTGCCGATAACATTTGTTATCCACATTGCTCCAGATCATACAGGCCCACTGTTTAAAAATATTGCCATACTGGGCGCGCTACTCCATTTTATTGTTTACGGCTCTGAAAACTATAGTGTGGATCGCCTATTCCAAATGCAGAGTCGTTTTAGTGATGGAGAAATACAAAGTGGAGACTAATATGCAGCCCAAAAACGATGCTGACGTCGAAGAACCAAAGCTGACATTTTTTCAATTGTTGTTTAGTGTTTTGGCTGCGGGGTTAGGGGTTCAATCTTCCAGCAACCGCGCCCGCGACTTTGAGCGCGGCAATCCGATTCACTTCGCGCTGATAGGCATCACTCTTACTGTGCTTTTTGTTGCTTTAATGATTGCTCTAGTCGGATTTGTACTTCAGTAGCTTACTTGATTCACGTTATCGGGACCTCCGCTCAACTGTGTCGATTTAAGATTGAGCGACTACACTTCAACAAGGAAAAGAGCCTCGCGATGCGGTGCTTCCTGCTTATCAATGCAATGCATTTGTTCGTGGGTGGCTTGTGGGCGATCGTTACTATTTACCTAAAATATAAAATGACAACCTTGTTTGAGTTCTATTTTTGATAATTAGATATACTATATATGGATCTATAATTCCAATATTATTGTATATATACTGTATAAATGGAATATAATCTCCATTTATACAGTATTTTATCAGTCTCTGTAAGTTACAATATCGCGGATCTCATCGTCGCATGGTGTCTTGAGAGCGATAGAAATTACAGGGACAGCTTGTCATAATGCCTTCATCGAATGATACTATTCGTTTCTTACGAAAAAATATTGAGCAATTACAAGGACTTGGTAGGTTGGAAACAATCTTGCCAATTTTAGATGCAATGAAAGTATCGATGACTGACATGCAGTTCGATATGGCAATGACAAATTTGACAATGTCCGCTGATAATCGAAAAGTAGCACACCGTTTTTTGGTCTTAGGGAAAACAACCCATGAACTGGGCGAAGAGGGGGTAAGCCCTTCGCGTTTATCTAAAGTTCTCAGTCGAGTGTTTGCAAATTTTGATGTGCAGCTTGATGCCTTAGAGCTTGTTAGCGGCCATTACACTTTGGATCTGAAAACGGCGAAGTTGGTTCGTGAACTAGAGGCTAGTAAAATCAGCGAAGCTAAGCTTCGGGCAAGTACCCCTGCCAAGCGTACCCGTAAAACAAAGAAGAAAACAAAGGCTAAGAAAACACAGTAAAACCACGACAAAAGTGCTTGACAATACAAACCTAAGAAGCAGGTTTTTTTTGCTGCTTTTATATCTAAATGAATGAATTTAAAAGCCGCGATAAGATAGAATTTGATTTTTTATCTTATTATAAAGTGCAGCAACGTCGACGCTAAGCCCTGTTTCAGCTCTCCTTGATATCATCGTGATTGGGAAAATAAAATTTTCGCTACGATCATAGCGTAATGCGCGGGACTGACCGAGTCTGTCCGAATAGAGAACCCAGTTTAGGTTAAACTCCCGTCTAAAGACTTCTCCTAACACAATTCCCATATCTTGGAGTAACTGTCGATCAGAGGCAGAAACTACCTTTGTATCCAGCATTCTTTGTAATAATTCTATATCGTGGGTGGCGGAGTGCCGAAAGGATGAACCATAGGTTTGCTTGGCAAGGTCGTTGATTCGTTGGTAACCCAGATCAAGAAACTTTTGGTCAACATTTTTCAGTGCTAAGACTTTGTAAAGTACCTTTTCTGCATGGAGATTGCTACAAACTACGATAGCGAGAATTTGTAGGCATAACACTATTGAACGGATTATTTTCATTGATAGATTCGTGTCGCTCATCGTAAAGGGCTCCAAACACGTCAGGTTTGAGTATAAAAAAGTCTAATGATGCGGCAATATTATTGTTCAGGCTACTACCGAGGCCTTTGAAAAGACACCCCTTTATTTCAAGACACACATAAATATATCCCTATAGTTCGACGCTGGCATCCCTGCCAGCAACGGTCTTGAAATAAAGGGGTGTCTTTTCAAGGGACTTAATTAGTCTGTAGCTAATTATTGAAAACAAGGGGCTGTAGCGCGCAAAGCTATTAGCAAATAATGATCAGCTATTAGCGATTAATGGGCAACTATGTGCTATTTGGAGTATACCGCTTAATTGTGGCGGCGACTAATTATGATAGCTAGCTGGAAGCTAAAAAGTGCGGTTGTACGACGGCTTTTGTATTGTTACGCCTTGTACTGGCTTCCCCTCATTAGTACCATAGCAAAGCTTTTTAGAATGTTGGAAAAATGCTTGTATTAGCGAGTTGGTGGTTTTTTTAAGTCATCTTCGGGCAAATTTGTTTTGTCCAGGACCGTACAGTTTGGGATGTTGTAAATGATATCAGGTAGCATCGTGGCTTTAGTCACTCCTATGCACAATAGTGGCAGCATTGACTTTGAGGCGCTGGACCAGTTGGTCGAGTGGCATATATCTTCTGGAACCAACGCAATTGTGGCGGTGGGTACAACGGGAGAGTCTGCCACGCTAAGAGTTGACGAGCACTGTGAAGTCATTAAAAAAATAGTAGATACAGCGGCGGGTCGGATTCCTATCATTGCGGGAACGGGCGCAAACTCGACAACTGAAGCAATTGAATTGACCGAAGCGGCGCACGTTAGCGGAGCCGACGCCTGTTTGTCGGTGACGCCCTATTATAATAAACCGTCGCAACATGGTTTATATCTGCATCACAAAAAGATTGCCGAGGCGGTCGATATCCCCAATATTTTGTACAACGTACCTGGCCGTACAGCTGTCGATATGCTGCCTGAGACAACGGCTCAGCTGGCAGATGTCCCCAATATTGTAGGGATTAAAGATGCGACGGGAGACCTCGAGCGAGGAGCCGAATTGTTAGCGACTTGCGGCGGTAAGATAGCCATTTATTCTGGAGATGACGCGGCGGCAGTAGAACTTATGTTAATGGGGGCGGCGGGTAATATTTCTGTGACGGCTAACGTTGCACCCGCACAAATGTCTCAATTGTGCCGCGCGTCTATTGCAGCAAGCGCAGGGAACGAAGAAATGAAGAACGCGGCTCGTGAACTCAACCTGCCGCTGGCGTTGCTACACAACGACTTATTTGTTGAGGCTAACCCTATACCTGTTAAATGGGCTCTGTATAAAATGGGACGAATGAGCAGTGAAATTCGACTGCCCCTGACCGTGCTGGTTCAGCAATATCATACGCAAGTACTTAACGCCATGGCAGCTGCAGGGATAGAGATTGAGTCGTTAGAACTAAGCTGATCTAATTTGCTAGTTAATGGTGACTGAAAACATTCTATATCTGTAGTTTGTCAGTATGGTTTGGAAATTGATTAATGAAACGATCATCTGGCTTTAGGTTTTTTGCAAGATCGTTTAAACGAGAAGGAATACCTTTGTTGAAGTTGAAGTTGAAGTTGAAGTTGATAGTGTTATTGATTTTATCCCCGTTGCTATCCAGTTGCGGATGGTTGTTTGGTGATAATGGGTTTTTCCCTGATCGTTCTAACGATTATTTAAGAGCTGAAAAATCTGAAAGTATTGAGCTACCAAAGGGGTTATCTATTGTTCGAGATGATGAAGACGTTACTGGCCAGAAAAGCAGTATTGAATATGAGATTCCTGAATTGGCCGTGTCTCAGGTTTTGGCCAGCACATTTGAAGTTCCTAGAGTTGAATCGTTAGATGTTGTTGAAAATAAGGGTAGTGTTCGTATTCAGCGTTTTGAGTCTGAACAGTGGGTATTAGTCAATTCTTCCACTGGACAAACATGGCCGTTAGTGAGAAGTTTTTTGTTGAGTAACCAGATTCCACTTGAAGTGGAAGACGGGGCGCGAGGAATAATAGAAACAGCTTGGTTAAAATATACTAGCGGGCAAGAAGAATCCGGTGCAAATATCGGTACCGATGTCGAGGCGTCGAGTTTAGCAAAGTCTAATAATGTAACGACGCCCAATAGTGAGAATATAATAAACAACGAAAAATATCGCTTTATGTTAAAACAGGGCGTTCAAAAGGACACAACTGAAATTATAGTTCGCCATTTATCGGCCTCGTTTGTTGGTGAAGGAGTCTCTCTCTGGACGCCTAAGTCTTCCGATGCTTCTCGCGAGGATAATATGGTTAACTTGCTGGCAGAGCATTTAGCTGGTTCGCCAAATCAAGCGTCATACTCATTACTGGCACAAGGCATTGGTTCTGTTAGTAAGGTGACGTTAAATTACGACGGCAACGGGGTTCCATACTTAGACTTACGTTTGCCATTTGATAGGGCATGGGCGTCGCTAGGGTTGGCGTTAAAAAAAGCGTCGTACGAAGTTAATGACTTGGATCGAAGTCAAGGCGTTTATTACGTTAGATATGTTCCCAGAGAGGAAAAACAAAAAAAACGCGGTTTCTTTAAACGTTTGTTTAGTTTTGGAAGAAAAGAAAAACCGTTGAACGATGAGGATTTATTACTAGTTAAAACCGTATATAAGGAAGGCTCTTTGCAAATTACTATCGCGCGGTAAGAAAAGCCTATATTAAAATCTAGCGGGCAAGCCTTCATGTTAAAGCGTATTCAGGGTAAGTTATCATAATTGACGTTTTAGGCTGGTGTATATGAGATTTGCATCTCTGGGTAGCGGCAGTCGCGGTAATGCGTTGGTGGTGCAGTCGTCTGGGACTCACATATTGTTGGATTGTGGATTGCCAATGCGACAATTGATGCAGCGGTTGGAGCGATTAGATTTATCGCTAGCAGACTTGGATGCTGTCTTTATTACTCACGAACACGGCGATCATATTAAGGGGCTTAAAGCGTTGATAAAAAAACGTGATATGCCTGTATATATGACTTATGGGACTGCGGTGAAAGGTAGTTGCGATCATTTGCCGCAAATTAAACTCCTGGAACAATTTTCGTCTGTAGAGGTGGGTAGTCTGTCTGT
>JAJRPK010000244.1 GCA_024280785.1 Gammaproteobacteria bacterium | reverse complement strand
GAAGACCTTTGGGCGGCGTTGGACATAGAGCGAAAGCAGGGTATGGAAATGATCGCTATCCCCCATAACGGTAACGTTAGCAACGGTCGAATGTATGACCGGGTTAGCTTTGATGGGTTGCCCTTGACCGCAGAGTATGCCAAGCGGCGTATGTTTAATGAGCCTATTAGTGAAATACTGCAAGTAAAGGGAGGATCGGAAACCCACCCTTTACTGTCTGGTCTCGATGAATTTGCCAATTTTGAAATCTATGATCAGCGTCTATCCCGTGAGGGGGGATTAAGTCAACCAAAGGGCAGTTATGCCCGCGATGCTTTTCGTACAGGCTTAGAGTTCTCTCATAAAGAAGGTTTTAATCCGTACCGTTTCGGTGTTATCGGTTCTAGTGACAGCCACAATGCTAGCTCATCGGTCGAAGAAAATAATTATCACGGTAAGTTGCCTGTCATTGATGGTACTGCAGGGCTACGACAGGGAAAGACCCTTTTGATGCCTAAAGAAATGAATCGCGGTGGCCGCTGGAGCGCGATGGGGCTGGCGGGTATATGGGCCGAAGAAAACACCCGTGCGTCTTTGTTTGAAGCCATGCGCCGAAAGGAAACTTATGCAACTTCTGGCCCGCGTATTACGGTAAGGTTTTTTGCGGGTTGGAATTACTCCGATACTCTACTGGACTATCAAGATAGGCTTCGGCGCGCATATGCCGGTGGCGTGCCCATGGGTGGGACGCTAGTATCTAACGAACATTTACAATCCCCGGTATTTGCGGTGTGGACAGCCCGTGATCCGCAGGGCGCGAATTTGGATCGCATTCAGATTATCAAGGGATGGGTTGATCAGCACGGTGTTAGTTACGAAAAGATATACAATATTGCTTCCGCTGGTGACCGCAACGCAGACCCAGAGACAGGAAAAATTCAGCCTGTGGGGAACACTGTAGATATTACTACCGTTACCTATACTAATAATATTGGTGCCGCTGAATTGGCCACTCTGTGGACGGACCCAGATTTCGATGCGCAACAAGAGGCCTTTTATTATGCGCGGGTGTTAGAAATACCTACGCCTCGCTATTCGACTTTTGACGCTATTAAATTGGGAATCACACCGCCTGAACCAAGTAGTATTCAGGAGCGAGCGATAAGCTCATCTATCTGGCTACAGATGTCAGACGATTGATTTGATAGTAATTGGCTAGTATTTGGTTAGTGCCCTGCAAAGTGATTGAACAGATAAAAATTAAAGTGTTTTGTTGAGATCGAGCTTAACGAAATCTTCCGTACAAACAGGTGAATAAATGAAGTTGGAATATGCGACCTTAATAATTATGTTGACACTCTTTGTACTGGAAGTATTCAAAGGATCCTACTCTCGTAAAAAAGTATCGGTTAATGACTGGGTCATTAATATCCTTAGTTTTCTACAAGAAAATCTTGTTCGACCACTCTTTGCTCTAGCCATTGCAATGGCCTGTGTATGGGGCATGCCTGAGTACAAGAATTTATTATCTGAGTTAGCATTTTGGCCAGCATTGATTGCATTTTTCTTTGTTCAGGATTTTATCCATTACTGGTACCACCGTTTGGCACATGAGTGGCCTCTTTTGTGGAATATTCACCGAGTGCACCACTCTCCCAGCAGCATGAATGTAATGGTTACCAGTCGGATTAATTTTTTGTGGCAATTGCTGATGCCGGTTAATTACGTTTCGGGTATAGTCATTTACATGGGTTTGGGAGAGGTTTTTCTGTCCTGGTGGGTGTTTCGCGCCTGCCTAAATTATTTAACACATACAGAAATACGTTGGGATTTACCCTTATATCGAGTTAAGTCAATTCGCCCGTTGGTATGGCTTATCGAACATATTTTTACTACCCCCGATGCTCATCACGCACATCATGGATTTGGTAAAAGCGGGAATCCAATGGGGAATTATGCTCCGGTAATGATTTTTTGGGACCACGTATTTGGCACGGCAAAACTGCCGCATAGCGAGCAAGAGTCTATTGGAATTGCAGGCGACCCGGTATACCCTTGGTATCAGCAAATTTGGTGGCCGATTTTTAAATTTAATGCTTTGAAGCAAACGTCGCTTGGTAAGGAAAGATCTGAGTGAGGGTATTCTATCTTTGCGGTTTTTTGGGGGTGGTGAGTTTCTGTCGAAGTAGGTTATGGATTTAGATTTGTAGTTCTATTCTTCGGTTGGAGGTGAGTTGTAGGGGGTTGCCCGACGGCAAGTCACTTTTTTCAACAGCTGCACAAAAAGTACCAAAAAATGCCGTAAGCGTTCCGGCGCTTAAGCACGGAAGTTTGCAAGTAGGGTTATTTGTGGACATCCACATCGCGTGCTTTATACCTGTTTTGGCAAGCCATTAAGGGCCGCAGTTTCGGTGATGCCTGGAACTAGTCTGGGGCGGTTCATTGACTGTGGCTCAATTGGGCTGGGTAAAAGAAGAAGCTTGTAAAAAAGAGCCTTTTAAAAACGGCGGCTAGCTGCGACAACAAGATTACTGAGGAAAAATGATGAATACTTGCCCTATGAGCAAGCACCGGCTTGCTCAATTGGAACATTTTACTCACGGCGCACCTAATCAGCTAATCGCGGAAAATCGACGAGAAAACTCTGTTTCGTGGGAGGAAGGTATTGGAGGGCAATCGGGCCATTGGAATGTGTT
>JAJRPK010000243.1 GCA_024280785.1 Gammaproteobacteria bacterium | reverse complement strand
CGAGCTATATCGCCAACACTGACGACGCCCCGCTCCTCTCCCACCAACGGGATGCGACGAATTCGCTCAACATTGTCAAAACCACCCTTTACTTCTAAAGCAAAGCGATGGTACTGATTAACGATCACTCCGGCAGAAACTTTAGCGTCAGCTGCTGTTATACGCTGGCTAACATCGTGAATCGACAACCCCAGAGAGCTGAGTTTATCGTGATTTACCTCGACAATAATCTCTTCTTTTGGCAAACCAAATATCGCTACGTGTTCTGTGCCGTAAACGCCGCGCAGCAGACTGTTCAACTCATCGGCATAACGGCCTAACACAGTTAGGTCAATGAGCGTCTGGGATTTCGGGTGCAAACCCAAAATTAATGTATAGGCGCTCCCTCTGTCGAGATCCAACAATGGTTGAGAAGCATCCCGAGGCAAATCGGGTGCGACTTCTTCTAAGTCATTTCTCACGACAGCCCATATTTGCTCGGATTCCGCCTCAAGAACTTCGTCCCTAAGCTTGATAGAAATCAACGACAAACCAACGGATGAAGTCGCCTCTACTCGTTCAACTTCCGGGATAGTACGCAGCTTGTTTTCTAACGGTTTGGAAATTAACGTTTCGATTCTTTCGGCGCTGGCTCCGGGTAACGACGTTAACACCAATGCGAAGCGACTAACCAAACGCGGGTCTTCGGTTCGCGGCAAAGACTTTATGGCTGCCAACCCGGTCACTATGATTAAAGCCGCAAAGAGAACAAGTACTCGCGGATTATTGATAAAGCGGATCATTTACGAGGCTCTAGCTGTACCAGCTGATTCACAGCTAAACGATGCACGCCAGCAACTACCAGCTTTTCGCCGCCTCTAAACTCTCCCTGAATATAAGCCCTCTTGCCATTGATATACGCTACATCAATATTGCGCCTAACAATTTTATAAAGGTCTTTATCGGATGTTTTAGTAGAACCGGCACCATCATCAGTACTGTTTTTATTTTGTTCTGTAATCAAGGTATTTTCAGCTGTAGCTAGAACCATAACATTCCAAGTTCCCCGCAACCCGCCTAGCAAGCTGCCCACAGGGACCCAGAAGCCGGCTACGTCGTGCTTTTGCTCCACGATCAAGCGAGCAATTTGGCCGTCGAACAAAACGCTGCCATTAAGCTGCTCAGCTAATGACAATTTAACCGCAATAGTTTGCGTCGCCGGGCTCACTGCACTATTGACCGCTAGAATAATCCCACTAGTCGACATACTCTCCACGACCACCGTTTGTTCATCACCGACTCGAAGATGACGGGCGAGCTCTACCGGCACACCCACGTGTAATTCAATCGATCCACCTTGCAGCACTCTCACTATCGACGAGCCCGCGTCGACGACAACACCGGGGTCGACAAATCGTTTAGCAACCCGGCCAGAAAAAGGGGCTTTTAATATCATTTTCTCTAACCGGCGATCTACCGATACCAACATGGCAGAAATTCTATCGATTTGGGCAAGCAAACCTTCTTTCTCCGCCAACAACTGATCAATTTTTTGCTCGGCAGAAAAACCTTGTTTGCGTAAGCGATGCTGGCGATCCAATTCAAGCCCTACTAACTTGAGCCGCGCATGAGACTCATTATTTTGGGCAATAACAGTCAAGCGCTCGGCATCCAACAAACGACTATCGAGCATAGCCAGAGTTTCACCAGCAATGACCACATCGCCGGTATCAACCATGACTTCAATCACTTCGCCACGGGCGTCGAATCCAATATCTATCCGTTGCGGAGCCTCTACCCTACCCGGGAAAGCACGCCGTTCCAGATACGAATCAGTCATGGTTACAGCTTCAGCACGAACTTGATGAAAATAGTTGGCAGTAGCACTTTCACCAGAATCGCAAGCTACCAATGTTACCGTCAGCATTACCGCCAGCATCCGCATCAACCCTGGTATCAGCATTGGCATCAGAAGCAAGCGGGAAAGCGCGTTCAACAAAGGTGATACAGGTAGGGAGCATGTCATTAGTCGGTGCATCCAATCGGACAGAAATAGCAAAGATCGGCATTATACGCAAAACTAGACTGGACAGTCTAGTCTAGTTTTGTTGCAATAGAGCGGGAATCAGATGACCCACTCTTGAAACCTCTTTAAAATAATGAATTTAGCAGTCCTTACAATAACGACAAATATGGCAATACCGATGACAGAGATAGAGACTAGCAGCAAAGACCCGGTTACCAAGCTATCCAAGCGAGAGGCGATTTTAGAAAGCGCGGGGGTGCTGCTGCTAAGTAATGGCTTTGAAAGCACTAGCATGGACCAAATAGCCATTAATGCAAATGTCTCAAAACAAACCATTTACAGCCATTTTGGCAATAAAGCGGCGCTCTTTACTGCCGTTGTAGAAAATAAGTGTCAAAAGCACGACCTTACCCAGTCTCTATTTGACCCAGAACGGCCGGTTCACGAGGTGTTAATGGATCTTGCCAGGCACTTTACCGACCTCATTCATACAGAAGAAGCCATCTGCCTCCACCGGCTGTGTATCTCAGGCGGTGAAAAACACTCGCATATAGCCCAGCTATTCTGGCAGGCAGGCCCCGTCTGGCTTCAGAACCAGTTCGCGCAGTATTTGGAAAAGAAAAAGACCGACCAGCAATTTCACGCACGCTGCACTACTAATGCCGCACAACAATTTATATACATGTTAAGGGGGGAAGATCACCTAAAACTACTTTTAGGCTTAGATGAACCCATTAAAAGTGACGAACTTGATCAATATATACTCGACTGTGTTGAATTATTTGAAAGGGCGTATTTAAAACCTTAAATAAATATATCCGATTAATACACTCGTCTTATTTAATATTTAATTTCTACTGTTTTGAGCTGGGTTATCGCCGTGATTTCGAGTTATACTTAGTAGACACAGTTTGGGGACGCTCTGGATTCGACGCCGGTGACAAAACCAAAGGTGCATGCCGAGAGGGTAGTGACTCTCGTAAAACAATCGCTGTAACTTTTTAGTTGCCAACGACGAAAACTACGCTCTAGCAGCTTAATCCCTGCTAGCAGTCGCCATCGGATGCTTGTAAACGGGAAGCGACTGTCATACAGAACAAGCTAGCCTAGCGGTATGGTTAGGGCCGCCATGCAAAACTTTAACTAGACTCGTTTCTTATCGCCCTGCCCGTTGGGCCGAGAGAAATTAAATTAATTAACGGATCTAAGCATGTAGAGCCGATGGCAGAGTGCTGGCGGACGCGGGTTCAATTCCCGCCGTCTCCACCAATTTGACTTCCAGTAACATCCAAAAAGCCCTTATCTTTAAGGGCTTTTTTTTGCCCTCCACAAACACCCATTTCCCTCTACTGTAGCCTTGAGCTTATTGAAGTATTTCACGGATGCAGTTTGCGAGACATTCGTTTTATTTTCTTCAAGTTATTGTTTTTAATCGAGGTAAAAGCGAGTGATGAGATGGACGCTCCTGAGTGTAATCGGCGTCGCAATGCGCCAAACTGAGAGAGCAAAAAAAACCTTTCAGCTAAATACTAGGAGCGTCCATCATGATCCAGCATAATCTCATTTATATTGAGATTAGGGACTCGTTTGGTTTGACATCGGGGG
>JAJRPK010000242.1 GCA_024280785.1 Gammaproteobacteria bacterium | reverse complement strand
GGTTTTTTCTCAATGTCTAGTGCTACTGGCTTACCTCAAGCGGTTGACTTGGGTCGGCTAGCATTATGGCAGGATTATGCCGATAACTCGGCAAGACAGCTGCTCGCACTGTCTAGACACTTACAGATCAACCTGATGTCTTTATTGGCTGAGAAGGGCTATCAGGGTTTGCGTTTAAGCTTCGAGCCCTATATTTCTAATTTAGCACAGTCGTATTTTTCACCAGGAACAAATAAACAGCGTGTCAAGCCTACGGAATTGGCAGAGAGTTTGGGTATAAGCAAGCAGGTTTGTAATCAAACACTTAACCAGTTAGAACGAGATGGTTATATCACTCGGCAGAAAGACCCTGAGGATGGACGGTCTCGATTTCTTAATCTCACTGATAGAGGCAAGGCGTTAGCAGTCGATGGTGGGCAGGCATTAAGAGAATACCAAGAATTATTTATCCGCGAATATACTACATTTAACCGTGAATATACGGCGCTCTCACCAGAAAATACTGAGCGGGAACTTGCTCTGTTTGTAGAGCAGTTACAGACGCTGGCAAAAGGCTTAAGTTTAAATGGTGCTGATGAGGATATTGAGACTGAAAACTTTGGGCGAATTCTGGGAGCCATATTACCACCCTTGGGTCATCACATTAGCCGTCGTCTAATGGAGCTAAATGCTGCTAAAGGTCACAGAGAATTAACGTTAGCACACGGTCAGGTTTTGTCGTTGATTGGTATGGATGGTGGGCGCATCCATCAAATGGCACGCATTCAAAACGTAAGCAAGCAAGCTATTAGTGCGACAGCGTTAAGTTTAGAAGAATTGGGCTATCTATCTCGCCATTCTGGGGGCATAGATTCGCGGACAACTGTGCTGATGTTAACGGACCAAGGTTGGCAGTTAATCAGAGCTTCGATTGCATCCGTTCGAGAATTGGAAGCCGAGTTGGCTAAGATACTAGCGCCCGATTTTAAGTTCGTATCGTTCAACCGACTATTACAAAAGTTTTATCGTGCATTAGATTTAGAATCTGGAGTTTTTGCCCAAGATTTACCTACAGAGCAAAGGAGCCCCAATAAAAGGGTTCGCTCGGTATCAGCTTTGTCTTTGGGTCAGGCTCGTGGTGATAACAGCGTGGTGCACAATGGGAAAGAAGAACTGGAAAAGTTAGCTCGTCAGCTTAATCAGCAATTAGGCACAGTTAGAGCAAAGCAATTGGCTAAATTGTTGGCCAAGTAGAACATGGTTATTTACGGAGAGGAGATAAAGTGAGTATCGATTGGTTGATTGAACATTATAACTGGCAAGGAATGCTAGTTCATTTATTGGGACTGGTGGTGTTGACGAAAATCACTTGGACCCTTGTTTTTCGCATTCCGGCTATACAAGAAATGTATCAATGGAATCGACGCGAAGATAAACCCAAAAAATCGTTAGCTAAGTATCGTCCGATTATGAAACAAACAGCGCAAGTAGGACTTTATTTACACGCGGCATTTTTCTTTTTATTAATCCCTTTTGTTGTCACGTTAGAAGCACAACCTGTATGGAAGTATTTTACTGATGCACTGATGATATTGTTGGTTTACGATTTTTTATATTATGTGACACACCGTTTTATTTTTCATGGAAAAATTTTACGTAGGGTTCATGGTCTTCATCATCAGGCACGAGACATTTCTGCCGTCGATAGTCGCTATGTTCATCCGCTGGAAACTTTTATTGGTACCTGTTTATTTATGGGGACAGCTCTAGGGTTGGCAGCAGCGTTTGGTTCCTTTCACGCGGTAACCTTTATCATTGCCCAGTTTATTTTTAACAATGTTAACCAGATAAACCATACCAAGTTTAACCTCGATTATTTTCCTTATAAAACGGTAAATTACATCACCACGAAACATGCTATTCATCATATTGATATGAATAAGGGTAATTACTCTACTCTATCACCGCTGTATGACTGGATGTTTGGCACTCTGGATTAGTTGGCACTCTGGATTAGTTGGCACGCTGGATTAGAGATATTAATCATTGGTAAATATTATTGGCGTAAAGCGCTCTATTGAGGTAACACAATGAGTATTGAATGGATATTTGATTATAACTGGCAAGCGGCAATCGTTTATGTGCTGGTGGCGACGATTTTGGTTCGCGGAGGAAAATTTCTTGCGTTTAAATCGCCCGAATTACAACGCATGAAGGAGTGGAATAGGGAAGAGGATAAAGCGAAAAGAGCTAATCCCAAATACTTGCCAATCATGCGAGCCAATGCCAAAGTAGGATCTGCTGTCAGCTTATTCATTTTGCTGATTCTCGCGCCGTATTTCTTCACCGTTGAAAGCATGCCTGTCTGGCGCTACTTTGTAGACATTGCGATTATTTTATTGATTTACGATTTCATCTATTACTTGACCCATCGTTTTGTTTTTCACCATGGTGGTCCGTTACAAAAAGTGCATGGCCTACATCACCAAGCGAGAGATATTTCCCTGATAGATGCGTCTTACGTACACCCACTTGAAACGTTTATTGGTTTATCAATTTATGTGGTGTCGGCGATTGCTACCTCTATATTGATGGGTGAGGTGCATGCGGCCGCGGCCGCAATAGCATTTGTTATCTGGTCTCAAGTGAATACCATCGTTCATACTAAGTTTAATCTTGCTAGCTTCCCTTACAAAACGATAGATAACTTGACCTCCAAGCATGCGGTTCATCATATTAATATGAATCGAGGTAACTACAGCTCGGTTACACTGCTGTTTGATTGGATGTTTGGTACCTTGGAAAGTAAATAGACCAATTGGCCGTAGAGCCGTTGTAGAGCAAACGATACGCAAACTAAAATTAAAGAAACTGTGGAGAATTGACAATGAGTAAGAGTAAGAGAGAGAAAGGCGTTGAAATGATTAAAGAAGTCTACTGTGGAGATGTTCCGGTAGCAGAAGAAGGTCAGGATGCCTTTATGGACTTTATGCTTGGGTCGTTATTCGGCGAGCTGTGGGCGAATGATGTCCTTACTATTGAGCAGCGCCGTTTATTATTATTGGGCGCAATTGCAGCGCAGGGCGAGGAGATGACTTTTACCATTCAATCGCGTTCTGCCATGAAGCGTGGCGAATTAGACTTTCAGCAAATGGAAGAAGTAGTTCGCTTTATTACTCAATACGTCGGGTATCCTCGAGGCTCAAAAATGAAAATGGCGTTGGGAGGATTAAAAAAGGAATTTGACAAGCAGTAAACGTTTGTCTTTATTTTACTACGATTTAGTCGGTAATTTAATCGGTAATTTAGTCGGGAATAAAAAGCAGTAGGGTGGCACATATGGTCGAATTACAAGTCGATAGTTTACTCGAAGCGGCGGCCAAAAATACCGGCCTGTCCGATTTTGGTGATGATAGCTTTCGGCCACAATTTACCGCGTTAATCGACGCGTTAAATCGGGACGGAAAGTTAACGGATGTAGGGCTAAAGCAAACCGTTGGCGAGATGGCAGGCTTGCTGGCCAATAGGCTAAGGAATGCCGACTGGCTAAATCGCTATCCAGAGATACAAGACGTCAATATTGAGTCGCCGGTATTTGCTACTGGCTTGCCGCGTTCGGGAACGACGTTCTTGCTGTATTTATTTGATCACGACGATCGCTTTCAATTGTTACGGACCTGGGAGTGCGATTCGCCTTGTCCCCCTCCAGGCTACGCTCCGGAAACGATTCAGCCTCGTATTGAACGTGCTCAAGCATTTATGGCCGCAGCGTGGAAGAAATCTGTTCCCGATTTTGATGCTATTCATTTAATGGATGTCGAAGGGCCAGATGAATGCGCACGGTTATTGAATAATGATTTTAATCAAGTCGGGTTTTTAAACTATTTGAATGTCCCGTCGTATTTTGAATGGATTATGAAGAACGCTGATTTTGTCAGCACTTATCGATATCACAAGTTGCAGCTACAGTTACTACAATGGCGGCGACCCGATAAGCGGTGGGTTTTGAAATACCCCAACCATTTGCTTGGGCTAGAGGCAATTAGGGCAGTACACCCCAAAGCCAAATTTATTATTACTCATCGTGATCCGGTTAAAACTTTGGCGTCGTTATGCAATTTGACACATAGCTTTAGAGGCGCGCGGAGCGAGCAACAGAATAAACATCAAATAGGGAAGCAGCTGCTATTTTTTATTAAACAGCATGTTGATGCGCTACTTAGCTATCGTCGAGATAATAGTGGTACGTTCATCGATGTAGATTACTATGCGTTGGTTGATAACCCTCTTGAAGTGATGAAAGGTGTGTATAGCTTTCTTGATCTCGCGATGCCATCGACAGTAACGGATAGCTTAAGCCAGTGGATTAAAGATAATCCGAAAGGAAAGAGGGGCGCTCACAGTTATAGCTTAGAGGACTATGGTCTGGAGAGAGGAGAGGTCGAAGAAGTTTTTGCGGAGTATCGGTCATTATTAAATATTCCTCATGAATTATAAAATAATACATACAATCTTTAGCATGAAACTCACAGAAATCGGTCGCAAATGTCGAATAATAAGGCGGGCCAGATACAAATGACACTTACTTAAGTGGCAGTTTTTTAGCTTCGATCCGCGTAAGACCGGTGCTTATCCCCAGAAAAAACGCGGTAAATACGTCCATGTAGCTCAACGGTGGCATCCATGCCACAGATGTTTTTCTGGGGAT
>JAJRPK010000241.1 GCA_024280785.1 Gammaproteobacteria bacterium | reverse complement strand
TTCCTGGAAAAGGTAATGAAATTACGCCCTACCCCTGTTGTTATGTGTTCTACCTTGACGAAAAAAGGTGCTGATGCGACGTTACGGGCATTGGAGATAGGGGCAGTCGACTTTTTACCCAAGCCGACAATGAATGTAGAGCGAGAGCTTGACGAATACGGAGATGAACTGATTGCTAAAGTTATAGCGGCAGCTCAGGTGGAATTTGGGAGCTATCGAGCCGTTAACCCAGACCGACAGGCAACCATTTTAAATGTGCCGAAACAAAGGCGAGTGCCCAAGCTTGTTGCCATTGGCTCTTCAACCGGAGGGACGGTTGCGTTAGAGGCCATTCTGAAGCGTTTGCCGGCAGATGCCCCCCCTATAGTTATTGTTCAACATATTCCGCCGGGGTTTAGTGCTGCGTTTGCCCAGCGAGTTAATGAACACACATTAGTCAAAGTCAAAGAGGCCGAAGAGGGCGATGAAATCGTTGCGGGATGTGTTTACATTGCTCCTGGTGGAATGCACTTGGCCATAGTTAATAACCGCGAAACTTTAGTTTGCCATTTAGACGATGGAGAAAAAGTTAATCAACATAAACCATCGGTGGACGTGCTGTTTAATTCAATTTGTTCGAATCTAAGAAAGAACGTGTTGGGTATTATACTAACCGGTATGGGTAAGGACGGGGCGGTAGGTATGAAAGCAATGTTTGATAGAGGTATAGACACTATCGCGCAAGATGAAAAAACGAGCATGGTGTGGGGTATGCCTAAGCAAGCGATCGAATTAGGAGGTGTTTCTCAAGTCGCGGGGTTGGACGAAATAGCATCACTTATACTCGAGTACGCGTATTAGAGCACATTGCAAAAACTGGATTTTTGACTACGCTAGGTAGTAGGGACTTTGCACAGTAAGAGTGAAAGAAGAACAATTAAAATTACAATTTGTAACTCAGCCAGAGTTCAAATTTGCTTATTTGAAATTTAATTAGTCGTAAATATTTATTTAGCTTAGGAGTATGTAATGGGGTTGATTTCTAATGTGTTGGCGCGGATACCCGGGCTTAAAAAATCGGATGGAATCGACATTAAAAAAGCAGAAATGTATATGAGCGCGGTAGAAGATGCCGAAGCAGCGATGATGATGATTGATCGTGATTTAATCATCACCGGCGTAAACAAAAAAGTTATAGCACTGTTTGGTGATTTAGAAGATGCGATTAAAGAAAATTGGCCTAATTTTGATCGCCATAATCTAATCGGTGAATGCATTGATCAATTTCACAAAAATCCTGCACATCAACGCCGCTTATTGGGCGACCCAAGCAACTTACCTCATGTTGCTGATATCACTCTGGGCGAATATACAGTCGCACTGAATGTATCGGCACAATATGATAAAGATGGCAGTTATAACGGTAGTACTTTGGTGTGGGACAATGTGACAGAACTGCGCTCCCATCAAGCTCGAAATCGCGATTATTCAAATAAAATTGCTGCCATAGAAAGAACTCAAGCCGTTATAGAATTTGACATGGAAGGCCGTGTTCTTACAGCTAACGATAACTTTCTGGCTGTAATAGGTTACAGTCTCGTCGAATTGGAAGGTCAACACCACAGTATGTTTGTAGAGTCTGAATACGCTCGTAGTTCTGAGTATCGTGAATTTTGGGCGGCGCTAAATCGAGGCGAAAGCGAGCCTGGCGAATACAAACGAATTGGCAAAGGGGGCAAAGAAGTCTGGATTCAGGCAAGCTATAACCCTGTTTTAGATGTTAACGGTAAACCCTTTAAAGTAGTAAAGCTCGCAACGGATGTTACGGCTAGAAAAGAAGCCTTTGTTCATATTAGCTCGGTGTTAGCAACGTTATCGAGTGGAGATCTTTCGGTGAAAGTTGAACTGAAAGAAAAAAGTGAGTATTCCGAGTTGGCCAGTAATATCAATAGTTTTGTTAGTGAATTGACTACGATAGTCGGATCAATAAAAGACTCTGCCCATGCGGTGTCGTCGGGCGCCGAAGACATATCACAAGGCAACAATAATTTAAGTGTTCGAACGGAACAGCAGGCAGCCAGTCTCGAACAAACAGCGGCCAGTATGGATGAGATTACCGCAACAGTTCAACATACGGCGACTAATGCTAATCGCGCTAACGAATTAGTTACAGACGCGCAGAAGCAAGCCATTCATGGCGGTGAAGTCGTTAAGCAAGCTATTGATGCAATGGCTGAAATTAACACGTCGAGTAATCGTATTGCGGAAATTATTGGCGTGATAGATGAGATTGCCTTCCAGACAAACTTGTTGGCGTTGAATGCTTCGGTTGAAGCAGCGCGGGCAGGAGAGCAAGGGCGAGGCTTTGCTGTGGTTGCGAGTGAAGTGCGTAATCTGGCGGGGCGTAGTGCAACGGCTGCCAAAGAGATTAAAGAGCTAATCGAAGACAGTGTTAAAAAGGTATCTGATGGGACGGAATTAGTGAGTCGTTCAGGCAGTACCTTAGATGATATTGTAGACGGCGTTAAAAATGTCACGGCCATCGTTGGAGAGATTACGACGGGGGCTGATGAACAGGCAATTGGCGTTGCCGAGGTCCAAAAGGCAGTTGCCCAACTCCAAACATTGACTCAACAAAATACAGCAATGGTTGAAGAAGCGGCAGCAGCGAGCGAAGAATTAGGCACTCAAGCTAGAGCATTGAACGATATGGTAGGATTTTTCTCAGGGGTTGGATCGCCCTCAGCGGTATCGGAACGTCGGTCTGCTAGTCGCCCTTGGGACGGCGGACAAAGCCAGACAATCGATCGTCCTCGGGCAAAAGTAGCCAACGGTGGTATCGACGATGATTGGCAAGACTTTTAAGTGACGATCAGCATATAACAATTGAATAACAAAAGTTAAAATCCAGCTCCCCGTTGCTTGTGGTGGGGCTGGATCATTCCTCTGACTTACCCCTGCTTTTATCCCTATGGCGATGATCTTTTTGCGGCTAAATTCCACTCTCGATAATTGCCGCGCTGCCCCCTGATTTTTTATCTAATGGTTTGAGCGTCAGCACTTTTTTGCTACGTTGTAACATTCCCTGATTTTAATAGTCCAATATTTATCATCCATTTAAAAGCCAGGAATAAAGCAGACATGATAGATATATTTCGCAAGAATCTCAGCTGGCTTTTGGTTTTCTGTACAGCTGTATTACCTGCTTCAGTTCAGGGGCTAGAACAACCCGATTGGCAAATTTACA
>JAJRPK010000240.1 GCA_024280785.1 Gammaproteobacteria bacterium | reverse complement strand
CCGATGATGTCAACATCTTCTTCTTTGGCTTTGGTCAAAATATCTTCGCAGGAAACCATGACACCCAAATCGATGACTTCAAAATTGTTGCACTGGAGGACAACGCCGACAATATTTTTTCCTATGTCGTGAACATCACCTTTAACCGTAGCCATCAAAATTTTCCCGTTAGTTTTTTGGCCATCAGTTTTTTCAGCTTCAATATAGGGCTGGAGGTGGGCAACGGCTTGTTTCATAACGCGTGCGCTTTTAACAACTTGCGGTAAAAACATTTTTCCCGCACCAAACAAGTCGCCCACAGCATTCATGCCGTCCATCAAGGGCCCTTCGATGACTTCAATGGGGCGGTCACACTGTTGGCGAGCTTCTTCGGCGTCTTCGACAATATAGGTATTGATGCCCTTAATGAGTGCGTATTCCAGCCGGGCTTTAACCGGTGCTTCACGCCAAGCTGGATTTTCAGTTTTATCAGTACTGGAGCCATCACTGAGATAGTTGTTGGCGATCTCTAACAGGCGCTCAGTACTATCTTCGCGTCGATTAAGGACGACGTCTTCGACGCGCTCTTTGAGTTCGGCAGGCAGATCGTCATAGATAGCTAATTGGCCTGCGTTGACAATACCCATGTCCATTCCGGCTCGAATGGCATGATATAAAAACACAGAATGAATAGCTTCGCGTACGGCGTTATTGCCGCGGAATGAAAAAGATACATTGCTAACGCCACCCGATACCATGGCATGAGGCAGGTTTTTTTTAATCCATCGAGTGGCTTCGATAAAATCAACAGCGTAGTTATTATGTTCTTCAATACCTGTGGCTATCGCGAAAATATTGGGATCGAAAATAATATCTTGAGGATTAAAACCGGCCGTATCAACTAATAGGCGATAAGAACGCTCACAAATTTCAGTTTTTCGGGCAAAGGTATCCGCTTGACCGTTGTGGTCAAATGCCATGACCACAATCGCTGCGCCATATCGTTTGCACAGGCGGGCTTTTTCAAGGAACTCGGCTTCACCTTCTTTAAGACTTATCGAATTGACGATGGCCTTTCCCTGAACGCATTTTAAGCCTGTTTCTATGGCTTCCCACTTTGACGAGTCAATCATTAATGGGACTCGAGATATTTCGGGTTCGGTAGCGATGAGGCTTAAAAATGTTTTCATGGCGTTGTGCACATCTAGCATGCCTTCGTCCATATTGATGTCTATTATTTGCGCGCCATTTTCTACTTGCTCGCGCGCGACATCTAACGCTATTTCATAGTCATCTTCCAAAATTAGTCGTTTAAAACGGGCGGATCCGGTAACATTGCAGCGCTCGCCAACGTTGACGAATAAATTATCTTTGCCGATATTAAAGGGTTCTAAGCCACTAAGGCGGCATTTTATTTCTGGTATTGATATAGTTCGTGGCTTAATGCCGTTAGCGGCTTTAGCTATCGCTTTAATGTGATTGGGAGTAGTGCCGCAACAGCCGCCGACCAAATTAAGAAAACCTCTCTCAGAAAAACCCCGTAAATCCTCGAACATATCCTCAGGCGTTTCGTCATATTCGCCAAAAGCATTGGGAAGCCCGGCGTTGAAATGGCCACTAAAATAACAATTTGCGTTATTGGCAAGTTCTTCGACAAAGGGGCGGACTTCTTTAAAGCGGCGACCACAGTTAACGCCGACAATGAGGGGTTCTGCATGTGCAATTGAGTTCCAGAAAGCTTCGGGTGTTTGCCCTGATAATAGTCGGCCACTCATGTCGGGAAAGGTGACAGAGATCATTATGGGTAATGTCAGCTCTGGGTTGTTGTCGAAGTATTTTTTTACCGCAAATATTGCGGCTTTTGCATTTAGTGTATCAAAGATAGTTTCGATAAGAATAATATCGACATCACCTTCGACCAGTGCTGTTACGGCTTCGGTGTAGTCAGCGGTGAGATCATCAAAGTAAATATTACGCGCCGCCGGATTGTCAACATCGGGAGATATCGAGGCTGTTCGTGGAGTAGGGCCTAAAACTCCAGCAACAAACCGAGGTTTATCAGGGTTGGCGGCAGTGAATTTGTCGGCGGCCGCTCTCGCGAGTTTGGCTCCCGCCAAGTTGATTTCTTTGGCTATGGATTCCAGTTCGTAGTCACCTTGTGCTACTCGGGTGCCATTGAAGGTGTTGGTTTCGAGTATATCGGCGCCTGCCTCTAAATAGGCTTCGTGTATTTCACGTATTACGCTGGGCTTAGTTAGGCATAGAAGGTCGTTATTGCCCTTTAGATCATTATGGAAATCAGCAAAGCGCTCGCCTCGATAATCGTTCTCTTCCAGACCATATTCTTGAATCATAGAGCCCATCGCACCATCGATAATTAAAATTCGATTTTTTAGTGCCGCTAGAAGCTGATTTTGTCGAGTACTGTTCACTGATTACTTGCTCATGCCAAAGTAGAAGAAAGAGAGGTATTTTCAAAAAAGTGGGACCTGAATGCCACTGATATTCTGTGCAATAGTGTATCAAACTCCGCTGGCGGATTAGACCGTACAACTGTCATATTGTGATTATTTAGTGGTGACTAAAGCGAGATAACGGACAAAAGAGCTATATTAAAGAAGGAATGCTAGAACTGGGGGAAACCTTGTGGAGACCCTGCTTGAAAGACTGCTTTGAGGGTCAGAAGGTGCGTTACTAAATAAGGCATTTTAAAAGAATACCCTTTATTTCAAGACCGTCGCTGGCAGGGATGCCAGCGTCGAACTATAAAGACATATTTATGTGTGTCTTGAAATAAGGGGTATTCTTTTCAAGTGACTCGGCAGCAAGATGAGGCAAGCGTTTTATTCATTTACAGCCCCTTTATTGGAATTAGTGAGAGGGAAAGACGGTATTGGGACTAAAAACAACGGCTCAATAGGCTTATAACCAAGAGATACAGTAGATTGGAGCCTTGTTTTAGTGCACATACGCGAAGATTCGATTAAACTTACCGCTCGGTGTGAAGCCTTATACCTATGATTTGTCGGCAACTTCCTGCGTTATCGCATGGTAAGAAAAAACTTTGTTTAAATGCACTGGCTTGTTTACCGTTAGCCTGCCTAATATCTACCGAGATATATCTACTGAGTAAGTACCATGTCAAATTCTACGCCAGAAAACCCTGCAGACTCTACGAAATCTAGTGAAACAGATAATGCTGATTTTACTGAGATTCACTTATCCGAATCGGCGCAAGAGTACCTCGTTGGCTTGTTAGAAAAACAAGGAGAAGAGGTGGTTGGGATACGTATATTTGTTAATGACCCCGGTACGCCGCGTGCTGAAACCTGCATTGCTTATGGCCGAGCCGATGATATTGACAACGATAAAATCATTCGCGAATATAAAGGCTTTACCGCGTATTTCGATGAGAAAAGTTGGCCGTTCTTAGAAGATGCTAAAGTGGATTATGCGGCTGATCGTATGGGTGGGCAGCTAACTATAAAAGCTCCCAACTCAAAAATGCCCAAGGTTAACGACGATAGTTCGCTTGCAGATCGGATTAATTACCTGCTTTACACAGAGATCAACCCATCGTTAGCGTCACACGGTGGCGAAGTTTCTCTGCTGGAATTAGATAGTGAGAATTATGCAATATTAAAGTTTGGCGGTGGTTGTCAGGGCTGTGGTGCTGTAGAGATGACTTTAAAAGATGGTGTTGAAAAAACCCTGATGGAGAATCTTCCTGAATTGGCGGGTGTTCGTGATCTGACCGATCACTCTGACAAGAGCAATGCTTACTACTAACGAGTAGTTAGTATCGGGGTGGGCTCATTGTTAATGGATGATATTGTTAACAAAGTATGTTCACACAGTATATTTAGTCGATAACCATTAATAAATATGGCTGCTGCCAGACAATAAAAAAACCTCCTAAGTCTAACGACATTTAAGAGGTTTTTGTCTTAACGAGACCAGTAATTAGTTTAATTACTGGTCGTGTAGCATCGATTGCTTAAGGCAATAAATGCTGGACCGCATCCCGCTCTTCTGCGAGTTCCTTTTCTGTAGCATCCATTTTCTGTTGGCTAAATTCATTGATTTCCAAGCCTTGTACAATGCTCCAATCGCCGTTTGAGCAGGTTACAGGGAAAGAATAAATCAGGCCTTGAGCAACGCCATAGCTGCCATCACTGTAGATCCCCATGCTGACCCAGTCGTTGTCATCACTACCTAGCGCCCAAGTTCGCATATGGCCGATGGCGGCGTTAGCAGCCGAGGCGGCGCTAGAAGCTCCGCGAGCTGCGATAATAGCCGCACCGCGCTGCTGTACTTCTGGAATCATGGTGTCTTTGTACCAGCTCTCGTCTACCTGATCCATAGCGCTTTTACCCTTAACTTTGGCTTGATACAGGTCAGGGTATTGGGTCGCAGAGTGATTACCCCAGATAGTCATTTGCGTAACGGCGGTGACAGGGTTGCCGGTTTTCTGCGCCAATTGCGTTTTTGCTCGATTGTGGTCGAGGCGGGTCATGGCGGTAAAATTTCGAGGGTCGATGTCGGGCGCGTTACGCTGCGCGATTAAGGCGTTGGTATTGGCGGGGTTACCGACTACCAAAACTTTAATATTGCGGTTAGCGACTTTATTCATCGCTTGTCCTTGGGCGGAAAAAATGGCGGCATTGGCTTCAAGTAAGTCTTTGCGTTCCATGCCGGGGCCTCTCGGTCGGGCACCGACGAGTAATGCGTAATCAGCATCTTTAAAGGCAGCTTCGGCATCGTCAGTACAGATAATGTCTTGCAATAAAGGAAAGGCGCAATCATCAAGCTCCATGGCGACGCCTTTTAACGCATCTAGAGCAGGGGTAATTTCAAGCAATTGAAGAATAACGGGCTGGTCGTCGCCCAACATAGCGCCAGCGGCGATGCGAAATAGCAGGCCGTAACTGATTTGCCCGGCTGCACCGGTAACCGTGATTCTGACAGTTGGTTTCATCTTGCGTATCCTGTGTGTAAAAGAGAATATTGACTGAGGTAAGGGCTCTAGAGCCGCGGACCAGCTTAAGTTTAGCGTTTAATACTGCTGTATAGACAGGAGCGAAAAGGAGCCCGGATTTGTTTGCGTCCCATTTTGCGTGTCTTGTTTAGGCTCTGAGGCACTAAAATTCGCGCAATGGCGGATTGTTTGGCCTTTCAGCAGATAGAGCCGGCAGTCAGTGAGAGTTCGCTAAGATGCCGATGCGTATTCTATGCGCCAAGCGTGTTAAATGCTACTCACAGTTACCGAGAAAATGGTATTGCAGACTGCCATTTTACTGTTTAGCCATAAAATGGCGGTATGAGGGTAATGACTGAAGTCTTACTGCGTTTCCCGTACAATACCGAGTTGTTACTTCATTTATTTCTACGCTACCCAAACTCAAAATCATGTCCGATAACCCCGTTACTCTTGTTGATCCGGCTAAAGTTGTTGATCCGACTAAAGATTCCTCTATGTCCTCTGCCCCTAATGGGCAGTGCGGGCTTGCTAGATTGAAGGGCTTGTCTAAAAAAAATCGTACGGAATTTAACAAGCTACAAAAACGTCTTCGACGCAATGTCGGTCGCGCTATTCAAGACTTTAATATGATTGAAGCGGGCGATAAAGTAATGGTGTGCTTGTCGGGAGGTAAAGATTCCTACGGCATGTTGGATATATTGCTTAATTTGCAGCGAAGTGCTCCTATTGAATTTGACATAGTGGCCGTCAATCTCGATCAAAAGCAGCCCGGTTATCCCGAGGATATATTGCCCGACTATTTGAGCCGGCTAGGCATCCCTTTTCATATTGTAGAAAAAGATACCTACAGTATTGTTAAGTCGGTGATCCCCGAGGGCAAAACAACCTGTGGTTTGTGCTCGCGACTAAGGCGTGGGAGCTTGTACGGTTTTGCTGAAGAAATTGGTGCAACAAAAATTGCGCTGGGTCATCACCGCGACGATATTATAGAAACGTTATTTTTAAATATGTTTTATGGAGGTGCGTTAAAAGCGATGCCGCCAAAGTTACTGAGCGATGACAAACGCAACGTAGTTATTCGCCCATTAGCGTATTGCAAAGAAGAAGATCTAGTGAGCTACGCAGAGTATAAAGAGTTTCCTATCATTCCTTGTAATCTCTGCGGTTCGCAAGCGAAATTACAGCGGCAGGCAATTAAAGCAATGCTAAAAGATTGGCAACAGCAGTTTCCGGGGCGAATTGAAAGTATTTTTGGTGCAATCAGTAATGTCGCCCCGACACAATTAGCGGATAGAGAATTATTCGATTTTAAAAGCCTGGAAATAGATCGCTCATTGGGTGTGATTGATGTGGTCAATCTAGGTTAGTTTATGGGATCATACGAAGAAAAATAAACTCGAATTAAAAAGAAATACGAATAAAAAATATGTGGAAAAGTTATAAGTAAGTTGCAATGACATAAACCGACGATCTTGATTGGCCTTGGTTGATTGAGTGCCCACAAATAATTTTATCGGAGCCTTTAATGAGTGCTAACACTGAAACCCTGCGACGTATCTGTCCAACTTGTGAAGCTTGCTGCGGGTTAATTTTAGAAATTGACCGAGATGAACAAAAGATAATTTCTATCCATGGTGATCCAGATGATCATCGGTCTAAAGGTTACGTCTGTGCAAAGTCCCAAGCGTTTAATTATATCTATGAAGATGGCGAGCGCTTGCGGCATCCGGTGAAGAAAACAGCCAATGGTTGGGAAGAAATTTCATGGGATGAGGCGCTAGATATTATTGGTGAAAAGTTTAGTCAGATTCGTGATCAACACGGTAAGGATGCGTTGGCACTATATGTGGGCAATCCGTTAGGACACGATTTTTCAGCAGGGGTTTATCTTCAATCACTGATGGCGTCGGTGGGAACCGAACGTTTTTTTTCAGCGGGTACTGTGGACCAACATCCGCAGCAATTGGTGTGCTGGGGTTTGATCGGGCATGAGTGGATGATTCCTGTTCCCGATCTTGCGCGTACAGATTTTTTAATCTGCATGGGTGCAAATCCAGTGGTGTCACAAGGCAGTATTTTAGGGACGCCGGACCCTAAAAGTGCGATGAAGGAAATTCAGGCTCGCGGTGGTAAATGTGTGGTCATTGATCCACGTATGACTGAAACGGCGGTGGTAGCCGATCAGCATATTTTTATTAAGCCAGGAACTGATGCCTACTTTCTAATGGCTTTCGCGAACGTATTGTTCGCAGAAGATAAAATTGACTGGGGGCATCTAGCAAGTCATATCGATAATGCCGGCAAGCTACGCGAGGCGGTTCAGAGCTATACACCCGAGAATACCGCTGAGGTGACAGGGGTTGCTGCTGAAGCTTTACGGACGTTAGTCGCGGAATACAGTGCCGCCGAGAAATCTGCGTTATATGGCCGGATTGGTTTGTGCACACAAGAGTTTGGCTTGGCATCGCATTGGATGTTAGCGCTAGTTAGTTTGATGAGTGGAAATTTCGACACCAAGGGAGGGATGATGTTTTCCACTGGCTCCACCGGAGGAATGGGTGCGGGTGGCGCTGGGGATGTTAAACCTTATGGTCGCTGGCATTCAAAAGTGCGCGGTGTGCCCGAGACTTGTGGAGAGCTACCAGCTTCGCTCATGGCGGAAGAAATAACCGCCAAAGGGGATGAAGTTCGCGGGCTGCTGACCATTTGCGGAAACCCTGTTTTATCGGTTCCGCGCGGGAATAAAATACGTGAAGCGTTAGAAACTTTAGACTTTATGGTTTGTTTAGATATTTATATAAATGAGACGACCAGTAGAGCTGATATTATTTTGCCGACTACGGTTCACCCCGAGCACAGTAATATAGATGTGACGTTCCAGAGTTTTACTACACGAGATTTTGCTTCCTATTCACCTAAAACATTCGATCCCGATCCAAAGCTGAAAGATTTAGGCGAGGTTATCTTAGAGGTCTCAGCTCGGATGTCGGGCATTAGCCGCGATGAGATGGACGGATTTATCTTTCAAGGACTGGTTGATATGGCGGTAGAACGAGCTACAGCAGATGGCTACGAGCTTAGCTCTGAGACTGTCCATGAAAAAGTAACGGGTGACACTTCGCCCGAACGGTTTGCCGATGTTTTAATGCGGTCCGGTCCGTATGGAGATCAGTTTGGTCGAAAAGGGGATGGCTTGAGTTTGGATAAATTAAAACAGCATCCTCAAGCATCAATGGATATGGGAGCGCTTAAGCCTCGTATGCCAGAAACTTTGGCAACACCTAATCAACGTATCGATGTCATGCATGAACTGTTTGCTAATGACCTGCCGCGTTTGCGAGAGCGCTTTGAACAGTTGCAGGCAGAAGCGGCGGACAGTGGAGGCAGCCAGAATATGTTGCTTATTGGCCGTCGACATGTGCGAGACATGAATTCTTGGCTGCATAACTTAAAGCCTTATGTGCGAGGAAAAAATCGCTGCACAATGAAAATAAGTCCTGATGATGCCGAACGAATTGGTTTAGTGGAAGGAGGGCAGGCGAAGGTTGTTAGCAACGTGAGCGAGGTCGTAGTGCCGGTAGAGATCACGGTTGAAATGATGCCTGGGGTTATCAGTATTCCACACGGTTTCGGGCATGTGTATGCGGGGTCAGTGCAAAGTAATGCCGAAACTATTGCCCCGGGGATTAGTTGTAACGATCTTATTGACGAATCACTGGATGTGGCTTCTGGCACCTGTATCGTGAATGGCGTGCCGGTACAAGTTATGCCAGCTGTGGCAACTTAAGAGGGATAGAATCGTTAGGCAAATGCACGGTGATCGCCGTGCCTTTGCCTTCTTCGCTAGTAATTTCCAGTACTCCACCGTGGGCTTCGGTAATGATACGGCAGAGATGAAGCCCTAGACCGAAGCCGCCCGTCTGTCTTTGACGTGCACTATCGGAGCGATAAAAGGGTTCGGTGATATGAGGCAGGTGTTCAGCGGGGATTCCTTGGCCGTGATCTCTCACCGTCAGGGTTGATTCGTCATGACTGCATTTGACCGCAACATCAATTTCGTTTTCATCGCCGTATTTTAGGGCGTTACCGATTAGGTTTCTAACAATGACCTGATATCGTAGTTTGTCCAGAGGAATCTCTGTATTGGCTGTACCATCGTCAGGTTGCTGCCATTTTATTAAAGGATGATTAGGCCAATAATGGTTGAGTGTTTCTCGTGTAAAGACACTGATAGCAAGAGGTTCAAGAACCAAACCGCTGTGCTGGCTCTGGAGCTTTTCTGCTTCTAATAGTTCAGATACCAAACGATCTAACTCATCAATGTCTTCCATCAAATTTTTTCTGGCTTCGTCGTCGGGCATCATTTCCAGTTGAATTTTTGCGCGGGTAATAGGCGTTCGTAGTTCATGACTAATACCTAGCAACAACTGCTGTTTGGCGTCAATCATGGCGTTGAGTGAATCGGCCATGTCATTGATACTATCAGTCAGAGTGCCTAGCTCGTCTCGATGAGTGTGTTTAACGCGATAATCCAGCTCACCTCGACTTATTCGCTCAGCGCCTTCCTTTAGTAAATTAATCGGTTTTAATAGATGGCGGACTAATAAATAGTTTATAAACAGTACTAGCAGGACAACAGTCGTTGTTAGAGCACCAACCAATGCGTCATGTTTATCGATGAGGGGTTGGTGGCCGAATATAAAATATTGGTAACTGTTTCGTTCTATTCTTAGCCCGCGAGTTCGCCCCACCGAAACGGCTGTCGAGCGATCATTGTATTGTTTTAGTGTCACTAGTTCATTGAGGTCTATCGCTGCGTTGCCTAACAATAAATTCCCTTTGCTGTCTTTGATGATGATGATCATAGGAAACGTCAGCATTAGCTCTCGTGGCTTGTCAAGATTGGGAGGGTAGCCAAAGTCGTCAATCAAAAAGTTAACATGACGTTCAAAAAACTCAAAGCCTTTAAATGTTTTGACTTCCTCTCGGTAAATATAGGTTAGCAAGCAGCCCATAATAAAAACAAACAAAGTTACCGAAAACAGAAAAATAGCCATTAACCGAATGAATAAAGATTGCTGAAAGAGCGCTAAAATATTTTTCATTGTTGTGTGCCCGCAGTACTTTTTTATAAATATTTTTGTTAACTGTTGTTGTTAACCATTGCTACGTACTTATGCTGCTTACTTTTGCCACAAAGACATATCCCCTTCCCCAAACAGTTTTAATAAATTTAGGAGATTTTCTGACATCGTTTAATCTATGCCTTAGACGACTGACCAGTGTATCGATCGCACGCGAGTATAATTCTGCGTCTATACCTCGGAGCTCGCTCATTAACTCATCTCGACTAAAGGTTTTTCCGGGTGCTTGCATAAAAACTTTTAGCAACGCGAATTCCATGCTGGTAATGTCAAGAGTTTGTTTGTCTAACAAGACTGATTGTTTGACTAAGTCGAGAGTCAAACAATCAGTCTTGAGTTGAGAGATGTTTTTTTCAGAGAGTTGTTTGTCATCGCTTATGGCCAACTGCGAGCGACGTAACACGCTTTGAACTCGCACAATAAGTTCTCTGGGTTCAAAAGGTTTGGGTAGATAGTCATCGGCACCGAGTTCAAGACCCACTATGCGGTCAGTTACATCGCCCCTGGCGGTGAGCATAATAATGGGGAGGTGACCAAAGCGCTCGGGTTGTTGCCGAATTTGACGGCACACTTCAAAGCCATCCATCTCAGGTAGCATGACATCTAGAATGAGTAGGGCTGGATGCAGGCTTTCAATCATTGCAAAGCCGTCGCTAGGTTTGTGAGCGACGCAAAGCTCTATGTCAAATTGACTAAAGTACTTTGTGAGTAGCTGACCAATTTTAACGTCGTCGTCAATGAGTAGGATTTTGCCTACCATCGATCACCCCCTGTTTTATGGGTCACGCGACTTATTGATGGCATAATTTTTCTCTCATCTGCCTGTTTCGGCGGAGGTCAAGGAATTAATAGAATTAGCTGGAGCTTTAGTAAATCACCGATTCCTTATGCTTAACAACCCCTGCGTCACATTTAATTCATATTGTCACAGTTTGTCACAATTGCTTTCAGTTTTGACAGGTTTATAGCGGGTGTGAGGTTCATTATTAATCCTGTACTCAAAGTTTAAATTTTATGCCCCCGTAACTGACTAGTTACTTATTATTTCAACATTGTTTCATCATTGTTCCAACAGGAGAAAAGCTCATGCAAAACTTTGCCATATCCCTATTATTTGCTGCCTACTTAGTCGCTATAGCTCCATTAGTTGCGGCTGATGTATCTGTAGTTTCAAAATCTGTAGTATCAAAATCAGTAGAGAGTGCAGAACTTAGCGTAAAGCACTTTATTTCGTTAACGGTTCATGCCTTTGGTGGAAGTTAATTACCGCTAGTTTCACCACGTTTTAACAGAAGTGGGGGATAACATTATTATGAAAATTGTACGGTTAACACAGAGCAGTAAGGCTCGATTATTAGGGTTGATAATACTTGCCTTGGCAGTGGTTGGATGTGGTGGAAATTACCATCAAGGTAAACGTCTGGATAATGGAATGGATTACATGGCTTATCGTTTAAATTTTGATGATGAGCAGACGGCTTTATTAGCGAAGCTCAAACATGAGCTGCAAGCGATGAAGATCGATACCGAACAAGATCGGCCAATTCGAAAAGAAAAAATAGTTAGTTTAATCAATGCACCAAATTTTGATGCGATTATTGTCGAACAGTTGATGGCCCAAGGCTACAAAGACATGGGGCTTTATGTCGAACAAATGCTACCGCTAATTCAAGAACTTCACTCTACGCTGACGCTTGAACAAAAAGATAAAATAGAGAAGTCGATGCGTCTCTGGATTTTGAAGGGATAAATTTCCGTCACATCAATCGCTTATTCCTTTGGGTTCAGGTCGAGGAATAGCCGCTTTATAGCCGGGGTAGCTGCCAGTCAGTTGTTCCGGTTTTTTTTTGAGGCTCTAAGCTATAGACTGTGCCTGAGCTTCCCATGGCCTAGGCAATGGTTAGTAGATATTTTGCATTTGACAGTGGCGGATTATGTTCACTTACAGACTCTGTTGACGGCAAGGGTTTGCATCGATAGAGTAGTTGATCACCTTTTATTCAAAGCAATAACAACTTATTCAAAGCAATAACAACTATAGAAAAGTATTACATTTGTTCTAAGTCCACTAAATAATAGAAGAGAGAGAAAATGGCGCAAAATAGTGAGTTAAAGGTAGCAATAATTGGGGCGGGGCCGGCAGGTATCGCAGCGGGACGAGAATTATTAAGAAAAGGGTTTACTCAATTTACTATTTTTGAGAAATCTTATGCCGCGGGTGGCACTTGGCATTTACATACATATCCGGGTTTGGCATGCGATGTTTGGGCTCATTCCTACACGTTCTCTTATCGGCCAAATCCGAATTGGACGGAAAGTTTTGTTGGCCAAAAAGAAATAGAAGCTTACTTGCAAGAGTGTGCGACAGAGTTTGGCTTGGATTCTCATTTTACGTTTAATACTAAGATAGTCGCAGCAAAATATCAGCCCAGTGGCCAATGGCTATTAGACAGCGAGAACGGTGAAACCTTTGAATTTGATATTATCATTAATGCTATGGGTAACCAGCATACAGCTGAGTATCCAAAGGTAGATGGGATCGATGAATTCGCTGGTGATCACTGGCACGGCACTCAATGGAATCACGATGTTGATTTGACCAGCAAACGGGTAATCATAGTAGGGTCTGCCGCTAGTGCTGTCCAGATTGTTCCCGAGGTCGCTAAGCAGGCTAGCCAACTAACGGTATTGCAAAGAACGCCGAACTGGATAATGGCTAGAGGAAAAAAAGCCTATTCACCCTCGCGAAGAGCGTGGTTTAGACGACTACCTGTGCTGGTAAAAGCGACAAAGTGGATTCAGGGATTGATGATGGGCACAGTTTTGGATGGCGTAACAAATGGTCATAAACGAATGGCGCAGTTTGAAAATATGGCACGCAAATTTATAAATAATTCTATTTCAGACCCAGCCTTGCGCGAGGCAGTCACTCCCACCAGCTCTTATGGTTGCAAACGAGGCTTAGTGTCAGATGATTTTTATCCTGCGTTAACTAGAGATAATGTCGAGTTAATATCTCAAGGCCTTAAAGAAGTTAAT
>JAJRPK010000239.1 GCA_024280785.1 Gammaproteobacteria bacterium | reverse complement strand
TCTGGCATTGCCCACATACCTTTGCCTATTTGAGCTTTGCCCGAAAAACCACATTTTAAACCAATTTCTACGTTAGACTTTTCGTAGGCTGCTATCCAGTCGGTATTGCGCATTTCCTCTTTTGGAACCATTGGTCCCGCTTCCATTGCGGTGTGAATTTCGTCGCCCGTGCGATCAAGAAAACCGGTATTAATAAAAATAACGCGCGACTTTGCGGCGTAAATACAGGCCTTAATATTTAAAGTGGTGCGACGCTCTTCATCCATGATTCCAAGCTTAAGGGTGTTTCTTTTGAGGGACAGAATGTCCTCAATTCGGCCAAACAGATCACAGGTAAAGGCTACTTCTTCGGGGCCATGCATTTTTGGTTTTACAATATACATGCTGCCTTTTTTAGAGTTGCCTAGTTCATTTTTGTTTTGGATATCGTATAAGGCAATACAACTCGTAATGTAACCATCAACAATACCTTCGGGAACAGCTTGTCCTTTTGAGTTTAAAATGGCGTCTGTCGTCATCAAGTGACCGACGTTTCTGATGAGTAATAAACTGCGCCCGGGTAGACTCAAACTCTTGCCTTTTGGGGATATATATTCTCTATCTTGAGTCAGCGTCCGTTGGCGAATAGCGCCGCCTTTCTTAAAACTTGCAGATAAAGTTCCTCGCATAAGACCTAACCAATTCCTATACACTTCGGTCTTGTCTTCGGCATCTACTGCGGCAATTGAGTCTTCACAATCTTGAATCGTAGTAATGGCTGACTCTAAAGTAACGTCTTGAATTGAAGCCGGATCGTCTTTACCGATGATACCTTGGCTATCGAAATGTATTTCGATATGCAGCTGATTGTTGACCAATAAAATACTGTTAGGTGAATCTGAAGGGCCGGTAAACCCTGCTAACGTATCCGGATTTTTCAAACCGTATTTTCTACCGTCTGCTTCGGTTACTATCAGACGGCCTGCTTCGATAGAGTAATGAGTCGCGTGAGAGTGACTGCTTTCTAACAGAGGTGTAGCCTTATCGAGAAATTCTCTAACATATTGAATAACAGCCTTTCCCCTTTTTGGGTCGTAGCCACTGTTACTGTTTTTACTATTGGCTGACGCAGGGATAACATCTGTGCCATAGAGTGCATCGTATAAACTACCCCATCGCGCATTGGTCGCATTTAGTGCAAAGCGGGCATTTTTTAATGGCACAACGAGTTGAGGACCCGGGATGGTAGCGATCTCTTCATCGACGTTAGTTGTAGAAATTTTAAAATCATCGACATCGGGAACGAGATAAGCAATATCGCGTAAGAAATTTAAGTGTTCGCTTTCGTCGGCGTGACTGTGCCATAGATGCCACTCATCAATTTTTTTCTGCAGTTCTTCTCGTCGTTGAAGTAGCGCGTTATTTATGGGGGCAAACTCATTGATTAATCGAGCGAAGCCCGACCAAAAGTCAGATTTAGTGATCGATAAATCAACCAGTACTTCCTTTTCGATAAAATCACAAAGTACCGGGGCTACTCGTAGCTCATCGCGTTGAACATATTCGGCATAGCTCTCTAAACAACGATTTCCTTTCTGATTATTGGGAATAGCTGTGTTGGCCGATGAGTTTGAATATTTGAGTGACATGAATGCTTAACCTTTTTTTCTAAATATTTGTTCGGAATTTCGTTAATTATAAAAAATGTTAGATTACGTGATAACTGATTATGCGTAGTCGGTTGTCGATGGCCAAAAATATTAATGATGAAAATTACAAAGTTGAATAACCGGCGGCTTAAACAAAGCCTGTGTCGATCATCATTGCGGCGAATGTAGTTGTCGTTGACTATGTTATCGACTAAGTTTCCCACCAAGCTATGCAGCGAACCGTGATGTTAAGAGAGTATTCGAATAACCGTTTACAAAATCTAGCGAGAAAGATGTAGCAAGTCCTTCGGGGCCAATCTTTGCGAAACCCTCAATTGCGAAACCCCAGACCTGCTCGAGGCTCTCATTAAGCTAATTTTAATTGTAGTTGTTTCGGTTAAGATTGATGAAGTTTATATTTATTATCCAAAGTATCATTAAAATGAATAAAGAAAAAGGTGTTCATCTCTAAGTTGTTGATTAACCGACAAGGATTAGCAATCGTCTATGTCTAAGGTGTCGATGATTCTATAAAACGGAAGTTAAGTACTCTCAAAACGGAAGTTAAGTGCTCTGAACGGTACCTGCCAACTCATTAATTTCATTGCGTAGCCATTTATGGGCGGTATTGTGGTGTAGCACAGGGCTCCAAATCATTTTTATCTCTATGGGAACGATGGGAAACGGCGGCTTGCAAATCATTATGCGCGGATCATCTTTCCACAATACGGCTGCTCGGCTTGGCAGGGTTGCTATTAAATTAGAGTGTAAGGCAAGATAACTGGCAACCTGATAGTGGCGAGTGAATAGAGCGATATTGCGCTTATGCCCAATTTCAGCGAGGGCTTCGTCGACCCACCCCAGTTTTTGGCTGTACTTTGGACTCATCCCTGTTCCCACACCTATGCCTGTCTTACTGACCCAGATGTGCTGGGATTCAAGGTAGGATTTAACCGTTAACTTAGATTTACTCGCAGGGTGATTAGCACCCATCAGGCAGGAAAAGTTGTCTCGCCAAATACTCTTTTGATGAAACGAATCGGGCAGGTGGTCAAAGCGATTTATTGCCATATCAATATCGCCACGCTCCAAATTTGAAAAACTGACATCACTTGGAGTTAGGACATCGAGTGATACATTGGGAGCGATTTCGCCTAATCGCGCAACCAGCAAACAAATTAGCGTGGATTCGATGTAATCGCTGGCCATAATTCTGAACGTGCGAGAACTATTGGTAGGATTGAAACTTTCAACGGGTTGCAGCGCTAATTCGGCTCGCGATAGCGCTTCTACTACCAACGGTTCCATTGCCAAAGCCCGTTCTGTAGGGCTCATACCCGCGCTAGTTCGGACCAAAATCGGGTCACCTAATAGTTCACGTAATCGCCGCAACGCGTTGCTCATGGCGGGCTGTGTGATGTCGAGCTTGTCGGCAGCTTGCGATACGCTCCGTTCTTTTAACAGTGCGTTTAGGTAGACCAAAAGATTTAGATCAATGCGCCGGATATTCATTTTGTTCCTGCTATGCTTTAGAAAGAATAAAGAGGATGCTCATTCATGAAATATATAAGTTGGATCAATTATATAAATTTTATTAATGATGGTGATTCTATTAAGCTTGAACACAATTAGCAAATTCTATTTGTACACAGCACAGAATTTATAGGCACCAACCTAGCCAAGACGAGGCTGGTGCAGATTTCAAGAACCCATACCCATTAACCCAATTTCACTATGTAGAGAAACCCTGATGACCATAGGCAACGGCAATTACGATAGAGCGGCCGAAATCGCAGCAATAGAAAAAGATTGGAATGAAAACCCCCG
>JAJRPK010000238.1 GCA_024280785.1 Gammaproteobacteria bacterium | reverse complement strand
GGCCAGCGAACCCTGAAGTTAGAGTTTTCGTTGTTTGTATTCTGAGTTAGTTTATCGGTTATCTGAAACGCAGTATTTTCTCAGAGGATTTCTTTTACCATTTTGGTATTTTGGATATTGCGCGCTGGCTGTATTTTTTAAAGTGTAGTCGCCAGTATCTAGCAAAAGGGTTATTGGAGTTCAAAGGAAGTAGCCTGGGTCGGTTTGACCTGGACCATTTTTGGTCAAGGCGTGCTGAGAATAAAGTTGCACTTTTTAATGAAGCTTTTCTTCTATTAACCCACTTTGGGAGACCACCATCATGTCTAAAGGCCATAGCCTCCAAGACCCATACCTCAATTTGTTGCGCAAAGAGCGTGTTCCCGTTTCTATTTATTTGGTTAACGGCATTAAGTTGCAGGGTCAAATTGAATCATTCGACCAGTTTGTCATTCTTTTGAAAAATACCGTGAGCCAAATGGTCTACAAGCATGCCGTGTCAACGGTTGTTCCCGGCCGTAACGTGCGCTTGCCAATGCAACACCCACCCGGTGAAGGCGAAGGTGAAGGTGACGGCGAAGAGATGCCTGGTAATGAGTAGATAAAGGCATGAGCCAACGATAAATGATTAAAAAAATGCCGGTGTACACGAATCATAAGATCGAGTTAGCGAGCTTTCATTGCTGATCATTTATAGTTTTTGTTCCAACGAGAGAATCAACGAGGCCGTTACTAACATCGATGTTAACAGCGATGTTAGTAACGGTTTGACCGTTGTTTTTTGATCGACCGGATGCCGGAGAGCGGGCATTACTCGTTCATTGTGAATTTCAATCGAAGCGTCAGATGAGTAGAGCGGCCAAGGTTGGCGCGCACTCGGGTGATGAGTTGGCAGCTAATGGCAAACCCATACCGTTATCGTGCCCTGCTGAATTTGTTGATTTAGCGAGTTCGGCAGGAGTCGAGCCGATTGAGTTGGTGACAACGCGTCTTAAAGTACCGTCGTCAAAATTTTTTATTGGCAGCGGTAAAGTTGCGGAAATCCACGCTTTAGTTAAACAGCATGACATTGAGGTCGTGCTGTTTAACCATGCCCTAAGCCCTTCGCAAGAGCGAAACCTGGAAAGCGAACTGTGCTGTAAAGTATTGGATCGCACCGGATTAATACTCGATATTTTTGCCCAGCGCGCGCGCTCTCATGCGGGCAAGTTGCAGGTCGAATTGGCGCAGCTCGAACATATTTCTACCAGACTTGTTCGCGGTTGGACTCACCTTGAAAGGCAAAAAGGAGGGATTGGGCTTCGTGGGCCAGGCGAATCCCAGTTAGAGACCGATCGCCGGTTACTACGAGTCCGAATCAAATGGATTACTGGCCGCTTACTAAAGGTAAATGCTCAGCGGCAGCAGGGGCGGCGATCAAGAAAGCGGGCTGAAATACCGACCGTGGCACTGGTTGGGTACACCAACGCGGGCAAATCGACGTTATTTAATCGAATGGCAGGCGCGGATGTATACGTAGCCGATCAATTATTCGCCACTTTAGATCCCACCTTAAGATCAATCGACTTGCCGCAGTTTGGAAAAGTTGTGTTAGCGGATACGGTTGGGTTTGTCCGCCACCTTCCTCATAAGTTAGTCGCAGCTTTTAAGGCGACATTAGAAGAAGCAGCCGAGGCTGATTTACTGATCCATGTTATCGATGCGTCAGCGGAGGATGTCGACGATAATATTCGCGCGGTCAAAGAAGTCCTGATCGAAATTGGGGCGGGCGATTTGCCGGTATTAGAGGTTATGAACAAGATTGACCTCATCCCCGGCAGTCAGCCTCGCGTTGATCAGGCTGTAGGGTCTAACGATGCTCCCCGCCGAGTAAGTTTATCGGCTTATCGAGGTGATGGAGTGGATAACTTAATGGCTGCTTTGGCGCAATCTTTAGGGGGTGATTTTTGGCGCGGAACGGTCGTTTTGGAACCTTCGCAGGGGCAATTGAGGGCACAATTGTATGCAGCGGGGGCGGTGACCGAAGAGCGAATTTCCCCTACGGGCCAACATCAATTGGAATTGTATTACCCCAAAGGGGACCTCGCTCGTTTGATGGCGGCCGGTAATACCCGATTGCCCGGTTAGCCATCATCAAGCTACCCTTTATTGCGATACGGTGATATCGAGGAAAGATTGGGGGAAAGATATTGCAGGAAACACTGAAGAGAGCAATTTTAACTGGCACTAAGCGATACAAAAAAGTGACGGATAATAAAGGCGGAACTAATTTGCTTTGGATGTTAGAATTCGCTACTTCTTAGCCGCCAATACCGGTTTTTATTTGATACAATCATACGTTGTTACTGCTTTCCTAACGTTGCTTTTTACTATAGGCGGCGAAGTACACAGTGCTCTAATTTCTTATGGACGGGTTAACGCGTGAGTGTTCGTATGATAGCCCAGCGTCGCGGTTGTGTTTATAGTGGTATATAGTGAAACCTTAGCCCCGTTTTTGTTTAGGGATGGGGCAAGCTGAAAGATTAAAATTCGTAGAAAATTATGTTCGTAGATCGTTTTTTTTATCCTTTGAATAACGCAGAATCAGGAGCGTGTAATGGCCTGGAACGAACCGGGAAATAATTCCGGAAACAATGACGATGACCGTAAAGGTGGTCGTAAAGATAGTCCTAAAGAGAATGACCCATGGGGTAATTCTAATCAGGGGCCGCCGGATCTTGATGAAGCCCTCCATAAAATGAAAAGTCAGCTAGCGGGCATTTTTGGGGGTAGTGGTGGAGGCTCAGGTCCCAACTTGTCTTTTGCCGTACTAGGATTTGCGTTGGCGGCTTTAGTTATTTTGTGGGGGCTAGCGGGTTTTTATCAGGTTAATGAAAAAGAACGAGCCGTAATATTAAGACTGGGCAAATACCATGAAACGGTCGGCCCCGGCTTAAATTGGAATCCGGTATTCATTGATCAACGCTACACGGTTTCTGTTACTCAAGAGCAGGATTACCACTCTCGTGGTTTGATGTTGACACAAGATGAGAATATCGTCGAAGTGCCGATATCTGTTCAATACAATATACCTAACCCTAAGTCCTACGTGCTTAGTGTACGGGACCCACTAACCAGCTTGCATCACGCGACCGATAGTGCGCTTCGTCATGTCGTCGGTAGTACTCTGTCAAATAATGTATTGTCAGAAGGTCGGCAGGCAATGGCGACTAAAACCAAGGAGCGGTTGCAACGTTATATGGATAGTTACGACACCGGCATTATAGTCACTCGTGTTAACATCCTTAAAGCTGAACCTCCGAGCGCAGTAAAGCCGGCATTTGATGACGTTATTTCTGCCAAAGAAGATAAAGATCGTTTCGTCAATGAAGCCGAATCTTATGCCAATGGTGTTGTTCCCGAAGCACGCGGTAAAGCGCAGCGAATTATTCAAGAAGCCATTGGTTATCGTGAACGTTTAATTGCAGAGGCGAGTGGTGAGGCGCATCGTTTTAATCAATTGTATGCAGAATATCGTAAAGCTCCTGATGTTACGCGTGAGCGGTTATATCTCAACTCTATAGAAAAAGTGATGAGCAATGCGTCAAAAATACTGATTGATGTTGAAGGCGGCAATAATATGATGTACTTGCCGTTGGATAAAATTCTGTCCCAAGCCCCGGCGACCAGTAGTGGCTCGTCGGTATCACCTGATTTGGCGGCTCAAATTGCCAATGAAGTTTATGAAAAATTGCGTCGAGAACTGGCGCGAAGCAGACGTTCGGAGGGTCGATAATGTCTAATCGATTGCCTATATTAGTTTTAATTTTAGCGTTGTTAATGCTGGTTTTGTCCAGCACAGTGTACCGTGTGATGGAGATAGAAACGGCTGTTAAACTACGCTTTGGTGGCTTGGTAGAAACGGACATCCAACCTGGCATTCATTTTAAGTTTCCACTAGCCGATGAAATCCGCAAAATCGACAAACGCTTATTGACCCTGGATGCACGACCAGAGAGTTTTTATACTCAAGAGAAAAAGCGCCTTGAGGTTGATTCGTATATTAAATGGCGAGTCCATGATGCTGCTCTTTATTATAAAGCGACAAACGGCGATGAAGAACGGGCTAAAATTCTATTAGCTAACCGAGTGAACAATAACTTACGCGATGAAATCGGTATAAGGACGTTGCACGAAGTGGTGTCTGGTGAGCGCGATGCAATGATGGCCAATTTAACCAAGAGCCTTAATGAGGCCGCAATAACAGACTATGGAATAGAAATTATTGATGTGCGAGTAAAGCGCATCGATTTTCCTGTAGAGGTAAGTTCAGCGGTATTTAATCGTATGCGCACGGATCGTGAAAAAGAAGCGCGGCAGTATCGTTCTGAAGGATTGGAATTGGCTGAAAAAATTCGCGCGGATGCCGACAGAGAAAAAGTGGTTATCGAGGCAAACGCCTATCGCGAATCAGAAGAAATTCGCGGTGAAGGCGATGCAAAAGCAGCCGCTACCTATGCTGCAGCCTATAGTCAGGATGAAGAGTTCTATGCGTTTCAACGGCGGTTAAAAGCTTACGAAATCTCGTTTTCCAATAAGGGTGATTTATTAGTAGTAGATCCGGACAGCGACTTTTTTCGTTATTTGAATAAAGTTAACGGCAAATAAAGCGCATCTGGTGTCATCGTAAGCCGGGACGGCCACCGCCCCCCGGCTTTTTTATGTACAGGATGTACGGTATGCCG
>JAJRPK010000237.1 GCA_024280785.1 Gammaproteobacteria bacterium | reverse complement strand
TACGCCAGCCAAGCAATTGCTGGCCTTGGCCTTTAATAAACTGCTCAACGGTCGCCTTACACTTGGCCCGTTCTTGTTCATTGGTGGGCAGGAATATGTTGCCCACGGCGTAGCGACCAGTCGTTAGCTCGGTATCAAAAGCGGTCTTGGCTATGTCGGCAAAAAATCGATGAGGTAGCGCCGTGAGGATTCCGCAGCCGTCGCCGGTGTTACTCTCGCACCCGCAGCCGCCGCGATGGTCCATGCGTCTAAGAATATGATCTGCTTCAAGCACGATATCGTGGTTAGGGCGGCCTTTCATATCAGCCACAAAGCCTACACCGCAGCTGTCTTTTTCGTTAGCCGGATCATAAAGCCCGTGTTTAACGGGGCGGCCGTGCTTGATTACATCTAAAGTCATATAGAACTCTCCAACAGGTTACTCAATAAGCAGGTTGAGTAACTTTATGCGTACTGCTAATGCGTACTGCGATAAAAGTGATTACATAAAGGTATCATTTTGGGTCTGTGTTCGTTGTATAAAACGGCACGATAAAACCGATGCGTTAAAAGTCGTACAAAAAACACTCAATTATGCTGTAAATAATAGCGCTTTAAAGCTTAAATGGGCTTTTTTTGGCCGCTATTATTGAGCGGGCGACTATTTAACAGGATCGTGCCCCCCCAATCAAGCAAAGCTTAAGAAGAATCGAGATATCAACGGTGATGAAGGAGGAATAGATTGGGCGGAATTTGCTGAATTTTTACTCGAATCAGCTATTAATATACCTATCATAAATAGAAAAATCGTTTTAAATCAATAGGATAAATTAGATTCATGTGCCTTAAGGCCATGTTAAGTAAGCCCTTGGGGTCAATGCTACCCTTTGAAATAAACTGGCAATACCCTCCAGAATTATAGCCAGCGACTGATTTTGTCAGTCACTGGTTGGGCAGTTATTAATCAATACATTCGGATTTAATCGCCAGCTAAAGTTAGAACCACAGTGCCGGTAGCGTGGTCGCCAAAATCATTGCGGGCCTGTACTGACACTTCGATGGTGTACTCATCGCTCTCCCGATTGATACTGATGATCTGGCCAGTAAATTTTAGTGCTTGCCCTGGTACCGCTGGCCCGCCTAGTTTGATTGAAATTTTTCGTTGCATGGACTCGGGGCCTGCCCAATCGCTGATATATCGCGATACGTAGCCGTTGGTGGTGAGGATATTCATAAAAATATCCGGTGCCCCTTGAGCTTGGGCGTAGTCGCGATCGTGGTGAACGGGCATAAAATCCCTCGTGGCAATCGCCCCTGCAACAATGACAGTTGAGGTGACGGGGAGATCAAACGGAGGGAGTGAGTCGCCAACGGCAAGATCACTCGCGCGCAGTGGGTGGCGGGTTTCATTGCTCATGAGTTGTCCTTGGGATTAGCAGGTTTGAATTTGAGAACGCGGAACATTTGTCGACCGACGACTTCATCTTGATCGTTAGTGTAGGTTGTCACCCATGTGACAAAATAACCCAGTCCAAATGCCGTGGATTTTTGTTCTGATATGGATTCCAGCATAATCATGGAGTGGAGTTGCTCGCCCACTTTTAAGTATCGCTCAAACTCCAGTTCAGAATTAGTGGCGAGAGACCCGGAGTAACCGGCTTTGTCTAGCGCACCGATTGCATTTTCTGTACTGGTATTGGGAGCACCGCCCCGTTCAGCAATGCCTTCAATGACCGGGCGGGGCATAGTCCATGTTTGTAGCATGGCAGGGGGAGCTACGATCTCACCATAACGTGTGGTAGCCGCTGCTTCACTGTCGAGATAGATAGGGTTACGGTCGTCCAGCGCATCTACCCAGTGGCGAATCATTGGCAGGTTTACTTTATCCGGCGCCTCAGTCGGTGTTGTCGAGCCGAGGGGTTTGCCAATGTATCGCTCTAGCTTTGCACGTAGAGGGTCTGTTTGTTCGTCCGTCATTATTTTACTGCCCTTAAATGAAATTCGCTTAGTGTGATTGAAATCTTGTCATGGGACGAGTATTTTCTCTATTAACTAAGAGTTAGTTTTGCTTTGCTACGATGGCAGTTTATAGAGGCCAGGCTGACGCGAGTTCATGTTGAAGCTGGGAAGCGGGATAGTGTGATTGTATATAAGAAGTTTAATTAACAAAGAGGGGTTAAAATGGACCTTAGTAAGGAATCCTGCATCGCTTGCAGAAAGGATGCTCCTACCGTGAGCCGGCAGCAATCAAAGCAGTGGCTGCTTGGTTTACCGAAATGGAAGATAGAGGATTATGGGGATGTTTCTCATCTTTCTCGCTGTTTTCACTTTGCCGATTTTATTGAGGCGCAAAATTTTAGTATTAAAGTCGGCAATATCGCTGAGCGCGAGAATCATCATCCAAAAATTACGCTTGAATGGGGCAGCGTAAACGTTGAATGGTGGACGCATACGATTTCTGGTTTGCACAAAAACGATTTTATTATGGCGGGCAAAACAGACCGGTTGGTATAGAGGTACGGTTCGTTATCTGAGCTGCGCCACACGGGTGGCAGCGCATAGTCATTTAATCCGCGATTCGATAGAAATTTGCCCGCGAGTAAATTAGTGTGTTTTCTGGCCTTTCAGCTATTTTTACTGACATCACCCTTCAATGGACGTATCTGTGGATAAATAGTGCGAGAAGCCCTTTTTGGTTATGTTTTCTAGTCATACGTTGCGGTTAGAATAACGGTCAGATTGTTGGCAATATGTGCCGATACGTTATTTTATCTATTGGGTGGGATGTCGATTCCTTCGCTGATTGTTATCTTTTAACCGTACATTTATATATACCGAACCAGGAATAAAACAATGAGATACAGTTTGCAAGTTGGCATGTGCGATGCACATCATTACATCCCTATGGCAAAAGCCGCAGAGGCGGCCGGTTATAACGGAATTACCGTGCCGGACAGTCTTTGTTATCCACAGGAAGCGACATCCAAGTATCCATACAATGCCGACGGAAGTAGAGAGTTTTTGGAGTCAGTACCCTTTGTTGAATCACTCATTGCCGTCACGGCAATGGTGGCAGTTACCAACAAAATTCGTTTTGCGACCTTCGTCTATAAATTAGCTATTCGGCAAGTTGCCTGTGTAGCCAAACAAGTGCAGAGTATTCAGGCCATAAGCGATAACCGGTTTGATTTTGGTGTGGGTATCAGCCCTTGGGAAGAAGACTTTGCTGTGGCGCAAGTGCCATGGGCAAAGCGTGGAGCGCGCTTTGACGAGCAAATAGAAATTTTAAGAGGCTTGGAAACGGGAGAGTTTTTTGGTTTCGACGGTGAGCATCACCAAATGCCAGCTAACAAAATGACGCCAGTACAAACTAAGCCAACCCCTATTTTAATTGGTGGTCATAGCGATGTAGCGTTGAAAAGGGCGGCGAGAGTGGGTGACGGTTGGATGTGTGCAGGGGCTGATCTTGACTCGCTCAAAAAGTACATGACTAGAATCAACGAATTACGCGATGAGTACGGCACTGCCGATAAACCCTTTGCTGTTTGGTCTACCGGCCAAGAAGCAACCAGTAAAGAGGGTATCGAAGTGTTGGAGAGTGTTGGCGTGACTGATGTGATCATTGGCTTTCGTAACCTTTATGAAATGGAGCCCGATCATTCCTTAGAACAGAAGCTCGATCTTCTGCAACAATATGCCAGTTCGGTTATTTCAGCTTAGAGAATATCAGCTTAGAGAAAAATTTTATGGCAAAGAAAGCCCACATTGTTGGCGTCGGCGAAACCCGTTATACCAAATGGGGAAGGATCGGCGAAGTAACCGAGCATGCTCTTGCCTGCGAAGCTATCTTAACGGCTGTCGCGGATGCGGGGCTCAAAATTGAAGATGTCGACGGTTTGGCCTCGTTTGCCGAAGACCGCAACGAAGCCATATTTTTGGCAGCGGAATTAGGCCTGCCAGAATTGCGTTTTGGCAATATGGTGTGGATGCCGGGCGGTGGCGGTGGATGTGCGGCAATAGCAAATGCCGCCATGGCAGTAGAAACGGGGCAGGCCGAAGTGGTTGTAGTTTACCGTGCTCTTTGCCAAGGACAATTTATGCGTTTTGGCGATGGTGCTAGCGAATTGCCCGGACGCGGTAACGGTGATTCGGAGTCGCCACCGCCACCGGGTTTGCTCCCTGCGGACTCTTTGTTGATGGCGGCAATGGGTTTTGTTATGCCCTACGGTATGATAACGGCTGCTGCGGCATTTGCTTTGCCGATGAGACGGCATATGCACCTCTATGGCACCACGAGTGAGCAGTTAGGAAAGATTGCCGTTACCTTTAGGCAGCATGCAAACAGGAATCCGCGTGCGATTATGTACGAGCGCGAGCTTACTTTAGAAGATCATCAAAATTCGGCAATGATTGCCGACCCTTTTCATTTATTTGATTGCTGTCTGGAAAGCGATGGCGCCTGTGCCGTGGTTGTAACCACCGCTGAGCGAGCGGCAGACCTTGCGAAACGGCCGATCGAAATTGTCGCTACGGCACAGGGCGCACCTAAAGGCTATTCTTTTGGTTCTTTTACCAACCCTAATATAGCGGATGAACTTTATGCCACTGGTGGCACCGCTGCGTTGGCTAACCGCTTGTGGGAAAAAGCAGGGCTTACTCCAAAAGATGTCGATGTGGCCCAAATCTACGACCATTTTACCGGCAGTGTGTTAATGCAGTTAGAAGACTACGGTTTTTGTGGCCCTGGAGAGGCTGGAGCCTTTATTGACAGCGGCGCGCTGTCTTGGGAAGGTGGTTCGCTGCCAACGAATACGCACGGTGGCAACTTGTCCGAGGCCTACATGCACGGTTTAAGTCATGTGTTAGAAGGCGCTCGCTCACTGTGGGGAGAGTCTTGTTGTCAGGTTGAAGATGCGGATGTATGTTTGGTAACAAGTGCTGCAGGCGTACCTTCAAGTGCATTAATTTTGCAGGGCCATTAGCTTTTTTAATCGCAAGTATTAGTAATAAGCATTAGAAAAACACGTTAATAAAATAAAACAGAGGCTTGGCAATATCATGTCTGAACGTTGGTTTCCCGATTCAATGCCACAGCCGATGGTGGATAAAGAGAGTCTGCCTTGGTGGCAGGCGGCGGCTCAACACCGTTTGACGGTACAGTGCTGCGATAATTGCCAGTATTGTCGTTTGCCACCCGCACCGATATGCAGCGAATGCCAGTCAAATAAATCTCATTGGGAAGAAATCAGCGGGAAAGGCACGCTGTACAGTTATACTGAGGTGCATCGCGCTGTCGCTACGGGGCAAACATTACCTTTTGTGATTGCCATTATTCAGTTGGACATGGACGGAATCGGCACCGGCAACAGTGTGCGAATCATGTCAAATATTGTCGATGCCAATCCTGATGAGTTAGAAATTGGTAAGGCTGTATCGGTCGCCTGGGAAACAATGAGCGATACTGTGTCGTTACCACGCTTTAAACTTCTAAGTAGTTCTTGAAAATAGATTCTTGATTCTTAATAAGCAACTCTCGATTATTCACTCTAGCGATTAAGTTGCAGTTTGTTTACAGATTCATTCGAGATGAAAAAAGGAGTATCTACTTTGTCTTCCAATGTGCCGACAAAAATATTTAAGCGTTCCTGTCCCATTTGTGAAGCGTCCTGTGGACTCTTGGTTCACGCCGATACAGAGTCTCGTCAAGTGATTCGTATAGAAGGCGATCCCGATGATTTCCGTAGTCAGGGGTTTATCTGTCCCAAGTCTCAAGCCATCAAAGGTATATTTGAAGACCCTGAGCGGTTGCGTCGTCCTATCCGTAAAACTGATAGCGGAGAGTGGCAAGAGATAGATTGGGATACGGCCTTTGATCTGGTTGTCAAAGGTTTGTTGGCGGTACGGGAGAAGTTTGGTTATGAGGCTTTAGCGGTTTATCTGGGTAATCCGATCGGATTCGATGGTGGGACCATGCCTTATAGCGCGGTTTTTATGCGCTCGTTGATGACCACTCATGTATTCACCGCAGCGACGATGGATCACTTTCCCAAGTTGGTATCGTCTAATACGCTCTACGGGCGCGCCAATATTTTGCCTATACCGGATTTAGACCGCTGCGACTACTTGCTGTGCCTGGGGGGTAACCCGGTAGTTTCGCAAGGCAGTTTGATGTCAGCTCCCAATGTTAAAAAACGTCTGCAGGCGCTTCGACAACGCGGTGGAAAATTTATCGTATTTGATCCGCGCAAAACAGAGACGGCACATTTGGCAGACGAACATATTTTTATTCGGCCCGGTAGTGACGTTTATTTTTTGTTTGCTATGGTGCAGGTGATTTTTGCTGAGGGCTTGGTGAGCTTGGGACATTTATCTGAAGCCGTTGAGGGTGTTGAAAGCATTCGCGAACTAGCGGAAGATTATAGCCCAGAGGCGGTTGCTGATATTACCGGTGTTAGTGCCGGCACGATTCGAAGAATTACTCGTGACTATGCTAAAGCAAAGCGCGCTTGTTGCTATGGGCGTATTGGAACCTGCACGGTAGAGTTCGGCACATTGACTAGTTGGTTAGTCGATGTGGTGGGGATTTTAACGGGGCATGTCGACAGCGTGGGGGGCGCAATGTTTCCCCGTCCGGTGACAGGTGACTTGGAAGCAGGGCCGGTGGCTGCATTTAATCCCGGTCGTTATCATTCGGGAGTACGAAAGTTTCCCGAAATAAACGGTCAGTTGCCTTGTGCGGTTATGGCTGAAGAAATTGACAGTGGGGTTGGCGATAAGCAAGTTCGTGCCATGTTGACGATGGCAGGAAACCCGGTTTTGTCCACGCCAAATGGCGAGCGTTTAGATCGAGCGTTAGGTGGCCTTGATTTTATGGCCGCTATCGACATTTATCTCAATGAGACTACCTGCCATGCTGACGTTATTTTGCCGCCGTTGACACAGCTTGAAACCGATAACTTTGATGCCTTGGCGCCAGGTACGGCGATCCATAATTACGCTCGTTGCTCTGAGCAAGTATTTAATTCTGACCCTGGCGGTTTGCCACAGTGGCGGATTCTTTTAGAGATTGCGGCGCGATTGAATGGTCAAAGTTGTGAAGAGCTGGAACAGGAATTGCTGGTAAAACAGTGCCAGCGGTTATTATCCCGAAGTCATTCTCCTGCCTATGGCGTGCCGTTAGAAGAAGCTTTGGAAAAGCTGCAATTAGAGCCAATGGGCCCGTTGCGACAAATCGATTTAATGGTTCGCGCAGGGCCTTACGGTGATGGCTTCGGCAATCGGGCAGAGGGCTTATCGCTGGCTAAGCTGCGAGAAACTTGCTCCCCGGTAGATTTGGGACCGCTACAACCTCGATTGCTGGAAATCTTACGTCATCCCGGCGGCCGTATCATGCTGAACCACCCCTATATCCTTGGCGATATGCCCCGCTTGAAAAGCAAGCTTGAACAGTCAGCGTTGGAATCATCAAGTTCAAAAAACCTGTTATTGATTGGGCGTCGTCAGCCTCAAAATATGAACACTTGGCTGCATAACTTGCCAGCGCTAGCAAAAGGTAAGCCGCGATGCACTTTGCAGATGCACCCTTTGGACGCCGAAGCACGCAGTTTGGTGGAGGGTGAAGAGGTTAGGGTTCGGTCTCGGGTAGGGCTGGTAACACTAGCGCTAGAATTGAGCGACGATATGATGCGGGGAGTTGTGAGTATGCCGCACGGCTATGGCCACCGTGGTTCGTCTATTCGTTTGTCGGTGGCGAAAGAAAAACAACCGGGTGTGAATGCTAATGCTTTAACGGATGAGAACTCGGTGGATGTCATATCTGGTACCGGGGTGACTAATGGGATTCCTGTTGAGGTTGATTCGGCGGCTTGATTTTATTGAATGTGTAAGGACGGTACGTCTCTATCGAATCAGATTAGAGATTCAGATGTGAAGTTTTATTCTTCGATTGGGAGTGAGTTGTCGGGGGTTGCCCGACGGCAAGGCACTTTTTCTACAGCAAAAAAGTACCCAAAATGCCGTAAGCGTTCCGACGCTTAACCCCGGAAGCTTGCAAATATGGTTATTTGTAGGCACCTACACAGCATGTATTTACATCAATTCGATAACCATTGAGAACGGCAGTTTAGCTGTGGTTTATAGCTAGCCTGGGGCGGCTCAATGATGGCGGTTCAAATGAGTTGGGTAAAAGAAGATAATTGTATTAGCTGCACTAGCACAATAAAAACATAAAAAGTGCTTACTGTGGGCGTTGAAAGCCAAATGGGAACTAACATATTCAGTGACGCGCTGTTATCACTGGCAGGTGAGTTTACAGGGGCGGAAAGGTTTGCTTGCCATCTCGCTCTACACGAATACGCTTTAGGATTAATTCTAGAATACGCCACTCGCCGTCGAGGTCTTTGCGGTATTTTTCGTAGTACCAACCCGTACCCCATAGATGCGTGCCGCCCTTGGATTCAGGCCACCACAGCATGTCTTCCATTGCCCAAATCCCTGTTGCAGTATGGCTGCCTGTGATTTTTATTTCTGAGGTGTGACCGTGGTGAACGGTTTTTACACCTTCAAGTAATGGCGGCAGGAACTCATAAAATGCGGTGCGTCCGTGCAGTATAGGAGAGCCTTCTTGTGTCGTGTCGATAGTGACATCTTCACAGAAAACGGTTTGCCATTCGGCCCATTTTTTTTGGTCCATCGTGCGAAAATAACGCGCTTTGAGCTGACGAATTTTTTCGATGTCGACTAAATCTTCGGAAGTCATGGCAGTCTATCCTGTTTGTTATCTAATGTTATTTGGTATAGCTCAACGTGTCTTGATACAGCTTGGCTTAATGCAAATTAACCTAATACAACTTGACTATGACTCTTCCCACTGTTTTTCTGTTAGCCATGTCGACAATAGCCTGCGGCACGTTTTCGAACTCTACGACTTGACCAACAACGGGTTCGATTTTCTTCTTTAATACCAAGTCAATAATCTTATCGTTAATTTCTTGCCCTAGTTTAGTGGGAATAAAATTCCAGCCCATCGCTTCTTTGATAAAATCAGTGGTCGCTTCATCGCCATAAGCAAGCATTATGGCGCATAAGCTGATATTGCTCAGACAAATTCGTCGCGGCACAATAAATTTTTCATCGGCGACAGCTTTCCCTGATGCAAAGCCCATCATAACGTAGCGACCGTCGTAAGTAATACAAGCCAGCGATTTTTCCATAACGGCTTCACCCACTGTATCGAATACGATATCAACGCCACGCTTATTGGTGATTTCCATAACGGCGGCACAGAAATCATTGTCGGTATAGTTAATTGTGTGTTGCGCACCGAGCTTGCGACATAACTCTAGCTTTTTATCGCTGCCAGCGGTAGCAATAACTGTGGCACCGGCTTCTATGGCCAGTTGGATGACGGCAGAACCGACACCGCCTGCTGCGGCATGAATTAATACGGTTTCTCCGGCTTGTATCTTTGCTCTATCGTGCAAGCCTAACCATGCCAAATGAAACGGGAAGTACAGCGCAGCGGCACCGGGTAATGGAATCTCTTCGGGCATAGTGAATGCCGACACGGTTGCGCAAATGGCGTATTCTGCAAAGCCTCCGTGTGCGCCGCCTGGCATGGCGACTACGCGTTTGCCTAACCACTCCTCCGCACCTTTACCACAGGCATCAACAACGCCCATTACTTCCATTCCCGGAATATATGGCAACTCTGGCTTGACCATCATGTTGCCGCCCATTATGCGTTCGAGGTCATTAAAATTAAATGGAATAGCTAACAC
>JAJRPK010000236.1 GCA_024280785.1 Gammaproteobacteria bacterium | reverse complement strand
TCATATTAAAATCAGCTCGAAATTGTGCTTCGAGATCTACTGCCGATGCCGCGGTGAAATGCCATTGATACAGCGCCTGCATCGAAAAATGCCGGGCTTTGTGTCGGCCACTCGCTAGTGTGCGACGTTTTAATTGTTCCGGAGAAGGTTTAGCCATTAGGAAAGTTTACTGAGTAAGTCTGTCATTTCAATCGCAGCCGCAGCCGCTTCGCGGCCTTTATTAGCTTCGCCTTTTTCGGCGCGCGCCAATGCTTGATCCACATTATTAACGGTTAACACACCAAAACCAATAGGAATATCGTATTCGAGCGACACGTCGGCAATACCGCGCGCGCATTCACCCGCGACAAAATCAAAATGTGGCGTGTCGCCTTTTATCACCGCACCAAGTGTAACGATCGCCTTATGCTTACCGCGATCGGCAATCCTCTTAACCGCTAGCGGCATCTCAAATGCGCCGGGAACATAAACAATATCGATGGCATCATCAGCAATACCACTTTCATTTAGAACTTCCAATGCGCCCTGCAATAAACGGTCGCAAATAAATTGATGCCAACGGCCTACAACAACCGCGACCGCATAGGCTTGATTTTCGCAAAGGCCTTCTGTAACCCCAATCGAATCAATTTTTCTTTGTAACTCAGGCGACCGTTGGTACTGTTCTGACCGTGGATCAACCGCTTCTGTTTTCATAAAGTTAAGCTACCGCTCGCAAATATATTGAACTGCTTTGGTTTAAACGACAGGTGTTGATACGGCTAATCACAATCGACGTATTCGACGACCTCTAGATCAAAACCGGAAATACCGGAATAGTGAACCTCTGGTCCCATCAGGCGCATCTTATTAACCCCAAGTTGTCGCAGTATCTGTGACCCCACACCGATGGTTAATGAGTCCGTGCCCTTAGTGACTAATACAGAAGGTTTGACTTTTTTACCGAGCGCGATTTGTGCTTCTTCTAACCAATCTGTCGTAGGTGTCGGATTGGCTAACAGAACCAGTACACCCACCCCTTGCTCGGCAATCTTTGCTAAACAACGCTGAACATTCCAACCGGGCTTGTCGCTAAGTTGAGCGCTGAACATATCTCTGACCGCCGAACCAATGTGCACTCTAACCAAAGTAGGGTCATCTCCTACCGGGGTACCTTTAACCAAGGCTAAATGCGTTTCATTACTGGTGCTATCATGAAATACGTGAATATCAAACTCGCCGTGATCGGTATTAATCGTTCCTCCCTCAATAAGCTCTACCGTTTTTTCGTGCAATAACCGGTAGTGAATCAAATCGGCGATTGTGCCAATTTTTAAGCCGTGCTTCACAGCAAATTTATCCAGATCTTCACGGCGTGCCATATTGCCGTCGTCGTTAATAATTTCAACGATCACCGCCGATTCGTCAAAACCTGCCAATCTAGCCAAATCACAGCTTGCCTCGGTATGTCCTGCTCTAACCAAAACGCCGCTGGGCTGAGCCATTAAAGGAAAGATATGCCCCGGTTGAACGATATCGGCAGGCACGGCATTTCTGTTAGCGGCAGCCGTTACGGTGCAAGCTCTATCGCCAGCAGAAATTCCGGTGGTCACGCCGACAGCGGCTTCTATAGACAAGGTGAAATTGGTTCCGTGAGACGCACGATTATTGTCAACCATCAACGGTATATCCAATTGCTCACAGCGCTGCTTACTCATTGGCATGCAGATCAGACCCCGGCCTTCGCGGGCCATAAAATTGATCGCTTCGGGAGTCACTTTCTCCGCCGCCATGACCAGGTCGCCTTCATTCTCTCGATCTTCATCGTCCATCAGGATGATCATTTTACCCTGACGGATATCGGCGATCAGTTCTTCGGTAGTGTTTAGTGGATAACTTTTACTCATAGGATTTCTGATTCGATGGTTAACATTTATTTCAAGCCCAAACCTTTGAGCTTGCAGATCAAGATATTTACTCGTTGGGCCCGTAGACCGACAACCGTTCCAGATAGCGCGCAATCACATCAACTTCCAAGTTTACACGAGTCCCCACTTGGTAATCACCAAATAATGTATGCTCTAAGGTGTGAGGAATGATATTTAACTCAAACACTTCATCGCCCACTGCATTAACGGTAAGACTCGTGCCATCAACACAAATGGACCCTTTTTGAGCAATATATTTAGCCAATCCTTCTGGCGCCCGAATAGAAAACCGTACTGATCGCGCATCGTCGTGCCGGTCAACCACTTCACCGACTCCGTCGACGTGACCACTCACCCAGTGTCCGCCCAACGACGATTCAGGGGTTAGGGACTTTTCCAAATTCACCGGGCTATCGACTTGTAAGTTACCCAATGTAGTGTTATCTAACGTTTCTACTGAGACATCTGCCAAAAAACCATTATCAGTAAATTCAACCGCAGTAAGGCAAACACCGTTAACAGCAATGCTCTCGCCTAATTCAACACCCGATAACGACAGCGAGCCCACATCGATCAGCAAGCGCTTATCACCAGCGGTTGCTTCTGTGCTAATAATAGAGCCTTTAGCTTGTATGATTCCAGTAAACATAGTCTTACTCAAGTTGCCTTATTCGATCTACTTTATTCAGTCTACTTTATTCAATTTTCACTAACTAAATCACCTTAGCTAAATCGTGTTACTCAATGCGCCCTACGAACCGGCTCACAACTCATCAACCAATCATCGCCGACAGCCACAATACTGTTGATTTTTATATCAATAGCATCGCCCATATTATTAATGGGCAACTCGAATAATGGTCTGGCCGTTGAGCCCATAAGCTTTGGCGCAATAAAAATCTTTAGCTCATCGATTAAGTTACTCGCCGCAAATGCGCCCGTTAACGTCGCCCCCGCTTCAACTAATATTTCGTTAAACTCTCGCTGAGCCAAAACGCGCAGCAATTGTGGCAAATTAACTTGCTGGGTTTTCTTCGTTTCAACTACAGTTTCAACTACAGTTTCAACTACAGCTCCAACCCCGGTTCCAACCACTTCAGAAGACTTATTGACCTCTCCCTCTGCAGCCTCTATCTCAACAACTTGCACTCCTTTATCGAGCAGCTTTTGTTTGACCGCCGCGCTCGCGCTCGCCGTGCAGGCGACGATCACTTCTCTGGCCGCCAATTGTTCGCGAGAAAACACAGCCGCTGTTAATGGAACCCTTAACTGCGAATCTACCACGACCAGCGCAGGCTGCCGTTCAACCGCTTCACCAAGATCATTTTCTCTAACAGTCATCGCAGGATCATCGTCAATCACAGTACCCGCGCCAGTAATAATTGCGCAACTACGAGCCCGTAGCTGTTGGACTTTTTTCCGTGCTGCCGGGCCGGTTATCCACTGACTTTCACCCGATGCCATCGCCGTTCTACCGTCTAAGCTCATCGCCATTTTAACGCAGACATAAGGCAACTGGAACTCCATCCGCTTATTAAAACCCGGATTGATTGCCGCCGATTCTGTTGCCAAAAGGCCACAAGAAACGTCAATACCGGCATCCTCTAAGCGATGATGGCCAAGGCCCGAAACTTTCGGATTAGGGTCGACCATCGCCGATACTACTCGCGTCACGCCAGCATCCATTAGCGCATCACAGCACGCGCCGGTGCGACCAACAAAACTGCAAGGTTCTAAAGTGATGTACGCCGTAGATCCTCGCGCTTTATCACCAGCGTTAGCAATGGCATTAACTTCGGCATGACCCTCACCTGCGCGCTGATGCCAACCTCTACCGATGACTTTACCATGATTCACTAACACGCAACCTACCCTGGGGTTAGGTGCTGTAGTGTACAAACCTTTACCCGCCAACTGAATCGCCTCGGCCATGAATTGCCGATCGGCGATGGAAAATGAAGGGCTATTGTTGCTCACTGTTCTCCAACTCTTCTGCTGAGAGCTTATCGATCTCTTCGCGGAATTCGTTTAAATCTTGAAAACTACGATAAACCGACGCAAAACGCACATAAGCCACTTGATCCAATTTTTTCAAGTGCTGCATAACGTGTTCACCGACAACCAAAGAGCTGACCTCTCGCTCACCGGTCGCCATTAAATCGTGCTGTATATGACTAACAGTCTCCTCGATTTGTTCGACACTAATAGGCCGTCGCTCTACCGCTCGTAAAATTCCTGAACGCAGCTTCTCTTCGTTAAAAGGTTCGCGCGCACCGTTTTGCTTGATCACTTTAGGCAGCAGTAATTCAGCGGTTTCGTAGGTAGTAAACCGTTCAGAACAGGATTGGCACTCACGACGCCGGCGGATCTGATCTCCCCCAGTCACGAGTCGTGAGTCAACCACTTTGGTATCTTCTTCTGAGCAAAAAGGACAACGCATCTTAATTTCCGAAAAATACTACCTATAAATATACGCGCCGTCACGACGCGGTGATATCGCTTATACAGAGAGTTGCTTATAAACTGGAAAGCGTTTGCACAATTCAGATACCTGGCCACGGACCCGGTCAATCACTTCTTGATTATTAACGTCTTCAAGAATGTCGCACATCCAGTTAGTTAAATCCTTAACTTCTGCCTCTTTAAACCCGCGAGTAGTAATCGCCGGCGTACCCACTCTCAAGCCACTGGTAACAAAAGGAGAACGCGGATCGTTCGGCACTGCATTTGTGTTGACGGTAATATGTGCGGCTCCCAGTGCCGCATCGGCATCTTTACCGGTGTACTCTTTACCGATTAAATCAACAAGCATAAGATGATTATGCGTTCCACCTGACACTATTTTAATGCCGCGGTCGATAAAGGTTTTAGCCATAACTTTTGCATTGTCGATCACTTGCTGCTGATAGACTTTAAAGTCTTCACCCATAGCTTCTTTAAAACTAACAGCTTTAGCCGCAATAACGTGCATCAACGGCCCGCCTTGACCACCGGGAAATACCGCCGAATTAAATTTCTTTTCTAATACCTCGTTGGCCTTAGCCAAAATGAGACCGCCGCGCGGCCCTCGCAGAGTTTTATGCGTAGTCGACGTTACTACGTCGGCAAACGGCACCGGATTAGGGTATAAACCTGTTGCCACTAAACCGGCCACGTGTGCCATATCGACCATTAGATAGGCACCGACCTTATCGGCAATCTCGCGAAAGCGCGCCCAGTCGACAATACCAGAGTAAGCGGAAAAGCCTGCAACTATCATTTTGGGTTTGTGTTCTAGTGCTAGCGCTTCAACTTGCTCGTAGTCGATTTCACCGGTTTCTAAATTTAATCCGTACTGCACTGCGTTGTAAACCCGGCCCGAAAAATTTGGCTTGGCTCCGTGAGTAAGATGACCTCCCGCGTCGAGGCTCATGCCCAAAACAGTGTCTCCCGCATCCAATAGTGCTAAGTACACCGCGCTATTGGCTTGCGAACCCGAATGAGGTTGGACATTCGCATAATCGGCGCCAAATAAAGCTTTGGCTCGTTGAACCGCTAAATCCTCGGCAATATCGACGTATTCACAACCGCCATAATAACGTTTACCCGAATACCCCTCGGCGTATTTATTGGTCAACAAAGTGCCCTGCGCTTCCATAACTCTGGGACTACAGTAGTTTTCTGAGGCAATCAGTTCGATATGCTCTTCTTGTCGACGCTCTTCGGCGACAATAGCTGCGTACAATTCATCGTCAAAACCCGCCACTGTCATGCTTTTGTCGAACATTCACACACTCCAAATTGAATAAAGATTACTGCCAGCGACACCTGCCCATTCAGCGAACATCGATGGATCATTTGAGGATAAAAACAGCTACCAAGAAGAGCGCATATTCTACAGAACTCAGTGCCGATATGCACTGATATCAGGCCTCATTAATCTGGTCAAAATCAGCTTTTTTAGCAGTCACGGCCGCTTTTAGCCCCATGTTTTTCAATGCTTCCTACCCGATTTGTCAATGACCGCTGGCCCTGGCGGCAACTGACAAACAATAGCCTGCCCCCTAAGAACTGCTCTCTAAGGAACACTCACTTTGCCAGCACTTGTACGGCATTGCTTTAACTGTGAATTTATTAATCCTGCACCAATGAATAATCAGAGCACGTTTGTTGGCGTAATCTCCCGTATAATCCAACCCGCTTGCGCGTTGCTAGTTATTGCGTTGCGGGTAATTGATAGATACGTTAAAACAGCCACCGCTACTTTACTGGATAGACGGTGAAGCCAAATAGACCGTGGAACCAACTGATGGCCCAATACGTTTACACCATGAATCGCGTCGGCAAAATTGTGCCACCCAAGCGTGAAATTTTAAAAGATATTTCTCTGTCGTTTTTTCCCGGCGCCAAAATCGGAGTACTCGGTCTCAACGGCTCGGGCAAATCCACCTTGCTAAAAATTATGGCCGGTATCGATAATGATTATCTCGGCGAAGCACGCCCGCAAGCAGACTTAAAAGTTGGCTACTTGCCACAGGAACCTCAACTAGACGAGTCCAAAGATGTGCGCGGAAACGTCGAAGATGGTTTGGGCGACGTTGGCGATGCACAGAAAAAACTCGACGAAATCTATGCCGCCTACGCTGAACCCGATGCCGATTTTGACGCGCTGGCCAAAGAGCAGGCTAAACTGGAAAATTTGTTGCAAGCTGCTGACGCGCACAACCTCGATCACAAACTGGAAATTGCGGCCGATGCTTTGCGGCTTCCACCATGGGATGCCGATGTCAGCAAACTATCGGGCGGTGAACGACGCAGGGTAGCGCTGTGCCGCCTACTTATTTCCAACCCTGACATGTTGCTACTCGACGAGCCGACCAACCATCTGGACGCCGAAAGCGTCCATTGGCTGGAGCAGTTTTTAGAAGACTACCCCGGCACCGTAGTAGCGATCACCCACGACCGTTACTTTCTCGACAACGCAGCAAACTGATATTAGAACTCGATCGCGGTCGCGGCATGCCCTATGAAGGTAATTACTCAAAGTGGCTAGAACAAAAAGAGCAGCGTTTGGCCATGGAAGAAAAACAAGAGGTCTCGCGGCAAAAATCGATAAAATCAGAGCTGGAATGGGTCCGGTCCGGAACCAAAGGGCGTCACGCCAAAAGTAAAGCACGACTACAACGCTTTGACGAACTCAGCTCACAAGATTTTCAACAACGCAGTGAAACCAACGAAATTTACATCCCACCCGGGCCCAGGCTGGGTGACTCGGTTATCGAATTCAAACATGTCAACAAATCCTATGATGACCGCACACTCATTAACGATTTGAGTTTTATCGTACCTAAAGGAGCGATCGTCGGAATTATCGGTGGCAACGGCGCAGGAAAGTCCACGCTGTTTAGAATGATTACCGGACAAGAGCAAGCTGACAGTGGAGAAATCGTTATCGGTGACAGCGTTCAAATCGCTCATGTCGAACAAATGCGCGACGAACTGCAAGATGATATGTCGGTGTGGGAAGCCGTTTGCGGCGGTCATGAACTAATTCAAATCGGCGGTTACGAAGTATCTTCTCGCGCCTATGTGGGACGATTTAACTTTAAAGGCTCCGACCAACAGAAAAAAGTTGGCGAATTATCTGGCGGCGAACGAGGAAGACTACAACTCGCAGTTACATTAAAACAAGGAGCCAACGTGCTACTGCTCGATGAGCCATCTAACGATTTAGATATAGAAACACTGCGAGCATTAGAAGAAGCACTGCTAACCTTTCCCGGCTGCGCGATGGTTATCTCACATGATCGTTGGTTTTTAGACCGCGTTGCCACACATATTTTGGCCTACGAAGGCGATTCAGAGGCGGTATTTTTTGCCGGCAACTACACCGAGTACCACGAAGAATTTATTAAGCGCAAAGGTCGAGATGCGCAACCCAAGCGAATGAGATATAAGAAGCTAAAGTGAGGTACGTTATGGATTTGAAGTTTTCAACAAACACTAAGCCAGCTCTAACGCCTCACTTAACTTACTAACTCCCACCACTTCCATTCCCGGAATAGCTTGTTTCGGCATGTTTGCCTTAGGCACAATCGCACGTTTAAATCCGTGCTTTGCCGCTTCTAAAATACGCTCTTGCCCGCTGGTTACAGGCCTTATTTCACCGGACAATCCCACCTCACCAAATACCACCAAATCGCGCGGCAAGCAGCGATCTCGAAAACTGGAAACAATCGCTAGCAACACGGCCAAATCCACCCCGGTCTCTAACACCTTTACGCCACCTACGGCATTGACAAATACGTCTGAATTTCCAACTGCCAAGCCACCGTGACGATGTAATACTGCTAGTAACATTGCCAATCTATTCTGCTCTAAGCCAACGGCAACGCGACGAGGATTATTCAACTGAGTGTCGTCAACTAGAGCTTGAATCTCCACCAACAGTGATCGCGTTCCCTCCCATAAAACTACCACTACACTGCCAGGCGCATCCTCATCGGCGCGACTCAAAAATATCGCCGAGGGGTTTTTAACTTCTTTTAAACCCTGCTCCGTCATCGCAAATACGCCCAATTCATTAACCGCACCAAAGCGATTTTTTTGCCCCCGCAACGTTCGGTAACGGCTGTCAGAAGACCCCTCTAACAGAATGGAACAATCAATCATATGCTCTAGCACTTTCGGGCCGGCTAAGCTTCCGTCTTTTGTTACATGGCCCACTAAAAATACAACCGTATTACTCTGCTTGGCGAAACGGGTTAAATAGGCGGCACATTCCCGCACTTGAGACACTCCACCGGGGGCGGATTGTAGATCGCTGGTATGTACCACCTGAATGGAATCGACCACCATCACTTTCGGTTTGAGTTTTTGTGCGATGGCAATAATAGCTTCTATATTAGTTTCAGTAGCCAACTGCAGCTTATCGGTGGGCAGCCCCAAACGCTCAGCTCTCAAGGCTACCTGCTGTAGCGACTCCTCACCTGTTACATACAGAGCAGACAGCTTGGCGGCCAAACCACACATCACCTGTAATAACAACGTGCTCTTGCCCGCGCCAGGACTACCGCCAATCAAAATAGCGGAGCCCGCTACCAAGCCTCCGCCCAATACACGATCAAATTCAGCCATACCGGTCGTTTGTCTGGGTATACGCGTTAAATCAATAGAGCCCAGCGTTTGTACCTGACTATCGGCGCCGGCAAAACCCACCAAGCGGGCCCCGCGGTCGGTGGCGCTACTAAGGCGAATCTCCGACAGCGTATTCCACGCTTTGCAATCGGTGCACTGCCCCTGCCACTTGGTGTAATCTGAACCACAATCAGAGCATACATAAGCGGATTTAGCTTTAGCCATAAAATCGTATCCTGTTAACGAGCTGGTAGTTTATCAGCGCTATCGGCAAATAGCAGAGCAGAATTTTTCAAATAAGCAAAATCTGTACGAATGACCAGATCTATCTTCTGCAGTAGCTATCCGCACTTAATATCCACCGGCATAGATAGATTTTGCAGGCAGAACTAGAGATTGATCAAGCAAAGATTTACAATAAGCCGCCAAACAAAAGTATTGTGCACTGGACGATATCACCAAGATTATGAATGAATCCCTTATCCCTGAACGCCCCATTGTCGTCTCGCCTTCATTGGCGGCAACCATCGGGCTAGAAGAAGCGATTCTATTGCAGCACATTGAGACATTGCAGGCATTAGCGCAAACTGAACATAAGAAAGGTTATCAGTGGACTCGCACTAATTTAGCGACGTTGTCATCACAGCTCCCGTTCTGGAGCCCTCCCGCCCTCCGACGTATTTTGCACAAACTGATAGATCTAGGCATGATACTGATCGATAGCTTCCCCAATGCAGAAACTCAAACTATTGAACTGGCGATTAATCAGCAGACACCCCTGCCTCCGCTTCAAACACCCTTGCAAAATAACCCACAAGGCCGCCAATCACCGCTGCCTGCCAGCGGATTAGGTGCGACACGAATCCCGCCAAACTGGCAGCCCGATCATTCTGTTATCTCACAGCTATCACAGCAGGGTGTGGACCTCGTTTTCATTGAAGCCTCTGCCGCTGAATTTGTTCTTTATTGGCGCGAGCGCGATGAAGCTTCACACGCATGGTCGAGCAAGTTTATCCAACATGTCTCACGCCGATGGCAAACCGAACAAAATTACCGTTCCGAACAGGCGGCGCGACAAAATACTATTAGCCAAGCTAGCACAGAGATTGAAAAACAGTGGCAACCTAGCCTCGACGCAATTGAAATCCTGGTTCGCATGGGGATCAATAAAAACTTTATTGATGATGCCGTAGCCGAATTCATTTTGTATTGGCAAGAGCGAAAAGAAGCACAAACAACATGGAACTCAAAATTTGTTAACCATGTAAAACGGCAGTGGGCACGGTTCACTCATACCTTAAAGCACGACACTGAGCCCGTCGCCATTAGCGACAATTGGATTCCAGACCACGAAGTATTTGACGTTCTAACGATTGCCAATATCGACGCTCAGTTTGCCCGCGATTTAATCGGCGAATTTGTACTTTATTGGCGCGACAACAATCAGCTACACCACTCTTGGAACACCAAATTTTTACAGCACGTCAAATACCGATGGGCACGACGTAATACCAACGATAGCCAGTCGCGAGGCGATGCCTTTGAACGCTTGACCGATCGCAGCTGGGCGGCAGATCTAGTATGATCAGCTTAAACCGCCATCTAAACCATACATAGCGTAGAGACAACACAATGAAAAAACAAATCTCTAACTATACCCCGGAACAAATCGTTAGTGCAGCAAGTGAAAGTAGCGCTGCACCAAGTAATATCAAACCTACTGAAGCCCATATTGACGCGGTAAGCCAACTGTTTACCGAGCTCGAAATGGCGTATCACAATCAATTTCACAAGGCTTTTCCCGACCATCGCTCGCTGTCGATGGCCAAGCAGTTATGGCTACGCATGCTAGTCGATTTACAACCCGAACATATTATCGCAGGTGGCAGAAAAGCCCTTTGCAACTCTGATTTTTTACCCTCGCTTAATTCCATTCGACAATTGGCCGACGCGGCGGCAATGGATGGCATCCCCGATATTAAAGCCGCGTACTTACAAGCTTGCAATGCAACCGGTACTAAACAGGCGGTCAGCTGGTCCCACCCGATTATTTACTACGCGGGTAAAGCTACAGGCTGGGGATTTTTGCGCAGCGAGTCGGAGGCAAGAACTTTCCCCGTATTTGAGCGTAATTTTCAGTTATTAGCAGAGCGCGTTAGAAAAGGTGAGATTCTAGAAGTCCCTATCGCCAAAGCCATTGAACAGCATAAAGCCGAACCGTTAGATAAAACGGAACAAAAACTGAGATTGAAAATTTTGCGCTCGGAGCTAGGGTTATAGCCTCTTGGCCCTTGGTTTAGCCTTTTGCAAGCTGGTAGAGACACATCGGCGCCGGAGCTCCATTGCATCGTCTTTCGATTATGTTCTTAGCTAGTGTGTTTAACTCCGCGCCTTTTATACATTGGCCAGCCCCGCATTTATTTCCTTAAGGCAGCGACGGCCTACTATCGAGCATGAGTTTGTCTAAAGATTTCTGGGCTTGTTTTGGTTTTGCCAAATCTTGAACTTCTAGCATTTCGCACCCATCTTTTACCATTTGACTGATATCAATGGGGTACTGTTTGCAGTCATCAGGACGGTCATAATATATATCACAGGTATACTTATCTTGATTTGGCAATTGCCGCAACCACGGGCACCGCTTCATTTGTTTGCCCGTGTTCGGGTTTATCCAAATTTTTCCTTCACTAACATACTTATATATGGCGGGCCTAAAAATCTCCCAATATTCTATTTCACTCGCTGTAGCGTGTAGGCCACCGTCACTGTAATTAACACAACATTTTCCGCATTGGTTGCAATCTTTCATCGACTAAAAATCTAACGGTAAGGTTAAATACTTGTCGAAAATATAATCGCGATGTTCAAATAAAACAGGGCTCGCCGTTTCAAGGCATGGGTGCGATTGTGAAAACCCCCAACGCATACCTTCTGGCATAGGTATATCTTCATGCGGCAACGGCTTAATCATAATCGCGAACAAAACAGTAGCATACAAATCTAAAGCGGTCAGTGAATCACCGATATAATAACGGGAACCTGCCTTATGTTGCTGTTCCAGTCGCTCAGAAAAAAGCGCTAACAAGTCAGCTGTGCGCAAGTAAGAAGCCTCAACTTCGCTTTCACTATAACCGTATTTTTCTGCTAAATAAGAAAGAACAGGATTTGCTTCAGGACCACCTGACATAGCAATCGAATGTAAGCGTCTATCCCAGGCAAAACCACACTCTCCTGCCAGCTCACGTAACATACCAAACATCAAAACGCGATCATGAACATTAGCAGGGATTAGTTTGGGCTCAGGTTCAAGTTGTTCGGCTTGCCAAAGCATATTTTCCCAAGTCACACGAATGCGCTCATCATTGTATGCCGCTACGGGAGCACTAGTCTGGCCCGTCCACTGCCACAAATCGTCAACTGTTTTTTCCATAAGCTGCGCTACAGCCTTGTAGCTGATGCCTTTTACCTTATACACGGCCTTAATACATTCACCCCATGCACCTGGAGTTCCAGCAACTAAAACCAACCTAAGCCCATCGGCTTTGCGACCTTCTTCAATACTTAGATAATCCATTGTTGACACCTCATATCATTCAAACATTCATCGTTTGACATTTGACCGCCTAATGTGAGCTTAGCAATAAACAAACAAATTGAACGGAACACTCGCTTTTAGATTGACATCATCCACCGGCAGCACTAAGATTTCAATCACTTATCTCCAGCGATGAAAGGATTTCATCATGACAAAAGCTAGAAAGGATCTCATTTCTCTTTCAGATACACCCTATTACCACATCACAACTCGCTGCGTTAGACGCTCTTTTCTCTGCGGCTATGATCACGAAACCCATACCGATTACGAACATCGACGGCAGTGGATCGTTGAACGAATAAGGCTATTAGCAAGTGTCTTTGCTATCGATATCTGTGCTTACGCGGTGATGTCTAATCACTACCATCTGGTGGTGAAAATATCGCCTGAACAGATTGAGGCGTTGGGTAACCACGAGGTGATACAGCGGTGGTTGACGGTGTTCAAGGGTCACCCACTCGTGCGAGATTATGCTAGCGGTTCTCCGTTATCCCCGCTTCAGCGTGAGTTCGTTTCTCAACAAGTGAACCACTTTAGAAAAAGTCTCGCCGATATCAGTTGCTTTATGAAATACCTCAACCAACCTATTTCTCGGCGGGCTAACAAAGAGGATCGCTGCAAAGGCCGTTTCTTTGAACAACGCTATACCTCTGACCCCTTACTCACCGAAGAGGCTTTACTCTCTTGTATGGCTTATGTTGATTTAAACCCTATCAGAGCCAAGATGGCAGAAACCCCCGAATCATCTGACTACACCAGTATTCAGGAGCGAATCAAACCTCAGTTTGATTTGGCTAAAGCCATTGAAAACTTAACGGGGCAAGGGTTTTTCCAGTCGTTTAATACCGAGTTAAAACCCTTATTGTCGTTTAATGAGGCCACAACAAACCAAGATCAATCCGGTATTCCGTTTACTTTGGTCGACTATCTCGAATTGGTGGATTGGACAGGGCGAGTCATACGGGCCGATAAACGGGGAGCCATTGGTTCACAACTCCCACCCATTTTAAAACGGCTAAATATTAATAAGAAAAAATGGTTATCTGGCGCAACGGACTTTGAGAGCGTGCGCAGACAACGCTTTGTCGCTGATAAGACAACACTCTTAGCGGCCTAATTCATACAATACATTATTTACAAATCCAGAGAATAGCTTTGGAGATTTCTGCTATCTTGGAATAAGCCGAAATTAAACAATTCCTTCCATTCGTCATACTTTTTATTATTTTCTTGTAGAATCACCTTAAGCGAGCCATTTCATACCTGAGCTTTCTACTCTCATCGGCTCTGATTAATGCGATGAGTGTCCCAGCGTATTATGAGTGTCCCAGCGTATTCTCCCAGCGTATTCCCAGCGTATTCGTCTAACTTTTTTAAGGCAGGACATCTCTAACTTGCAATAACATTATCATATTCGTTAGTCATCAGCTATATATAGCAAAAACCCGCTTTTTACGGCGGGTTTTTCATACTAACAATTATCACTCTATAAAACGATACCGTGTCCTATTGGCAATAGCTACCATAGCCAGCATAACCGGGACTTCAACGAGCACACCAACAACCGTGGCAAGAGCCGCGCCAGAATTTAAACCAAACAGACTAATAGCTACGGCAACGGCCAATTCAAAGAAATTGGAAGTCCCTATCAGCGCAGCAGGAGCCGCTATGCTGAACGGCACCCGCCATAAATACGCCCAACCGTAGGCAATGACGAAAATGCCGTAGCTTTGGATAAGAAGCGGAATAGCGATCAACGCTATCACCACGGGTTTATCAATAATGGTTTGCGCCTGAAATCCGAACAGTAAAATCACGGTTGCCAAAAGTCCCATTACAGAAATTGGTTTTATTTTTCCGGTGAAGTTAGCTATGCGTTCATGATCGCCTGAATCATCCAGTACTCTGCGGGTTATATACCCAGCCGCAAGCGGAACAACCACGTAGAGAACGACAGAAAGTAACAGCGTTTCCCACGGGACAATAATATTTGTGACCCCTAGTAGGAACGCGGTAATAGGGGCAAAAGCAAACACCATAATAATGTCATTGATGGAAACCTGGACCAGTGTGTAATTCGCATCCCCACGCACTAGCTGGCTCCAAACAAAGACCATCGCTGTACAGGGAGCTACGCCGAGTAAGATCATTCCGGCGATGTATTCTTTTGCAGTCTCAGGCTCTACAAACCCTGCAAAAACATGCTCAAAAAAGAGTATGCCGAGCGCGGCCATGGTAAAGGGCTTAATCAGCCAGTTAACCACTAGAGTGATGCATAGTCCCTTGGGTTTTTTCCCAACATCTTTCAAAGAGGCAAAATCAACATTCACCATCATTGGGTAAATCATCACCCAAATAAAAACAGCAACGACAAGATTAACGCTAGCGTACTCGATGCCAGCAATCATATTGAATAGGTCAGGCACCATAATGCCCAGCCCTACACCCGCAGCAATACACAATGCCACCCATAGCGATAAGTAGCGCTCAAATAATCCCATAGGCGATGTATTTTCAGCGGTCATAACAGTTCTTTCTCTATGCGTTTCTTGAGTATTTGAAAAGCCTCTTCAAACGCGGTGTCTATGTCTTCTTCGCTGCCTTCAACTTTAGCTGGGTCAGGAGTACTCCAATGCAGCTTTTCGTAATCCCCTAGGAAAAGTGGACAGCTCTCACTTGCAGCCTGATCACAGACGGTAATCACCGTATCAAAGTGCCGGTCGGCAAACTCATCCCACGATTTACTGCGTGGATTGCTCATTGCTATACCGTGCTTTTGCAATGTTTCTAGTGACTTTGGATGTACGTACCCTGCTGGATTGCTTCCTGCGCTCACAGCCTTGTATTCCCCAGAGCCTAGATAATTAACGAGCGCTTCTGCCATGACAGAGCGGCAAGAGTTTCCCGTACACAATATAAGGATTGATTTCATCACCCACAGCACCCGCTCGATTTTTCGGCTAGGCTACCTGATTTTACAGCGCTACTTTCTGGCACACAGCAAGCCCCTTATTTGTTGTCTGCATCACCGCTAAAAAATTGGGCATCTTCCATTGTCTTGTAAGCTTCCCATGCAAGACCTGTGGGGTCTTCGACCCAAGACTTGTCTGATCGCGCGTAACAACACACGGCTTGACCTTCATCAAATAGGGATAAATCGGCATCTTTCAATCGCTCTCGAAGATCAGCTAATTCGTGGCCTTCGTCGACTTGAATTCCTAGGTGGTCAATACCCGTTTTACCGCCCCTAGTCGAAATCGCAAAATTGATACTCGGATCGTCCAGCAACCACTTTGCGTAATCTTCTTTCGTCTTGGAAGGCTGCGCGCCAAATAAAGCGCTGTAAAATGCTATGGATTGATCGAGGCGATCAACACCAACATGGATATGCAAACGTTTCATCTTTTTTCCTCTCGTTTATCTATCAAATCACAGCAATCGGCTAGCTCGATGATTGAGCAGCCGTTGCTCTTGTCTTCATGGATACTGGCTAAATCTTCACTGCAACAATCTTTCACCATAAAGCTGATTAACCCGTGCATCACATCGTAGTTCGCTGAGTAAATGATTGATCTCCCTTCACGGCGGGAACGAATAATTCCCGCATTTGAAAGATGGCTGAGGTGGAACGACAGTGTGTTTTGCGGTGTTCCGAGCTTTTCGCTCAGCTCTCCGGCAGGCAATCCCTGCTGACCAGCCTGCACCAATAGCCGAAAAGCCCTTAGTCTGGTTTCTTGAGACAAGGCGTCAAATAGCGGAATAGCTTCTTTTATATCCATATATCTAGATTAATGGATATATATGGATACGTCAATACCATCTAAGTAGGAAAAATAGGGTCTCCCGAAAAAATGGTGTTCTCCGGCCTACATTTCACGCGCTAATAATACTGTTGAAAGTATGAAATGTAGGGTGTGGTCTAAATTTCATGTAGCATATTGTTTATTTATTGACAAGGTGCAAATATGGTGCATAGGTTAATTACCCAAGGAGACTCCCTTCATGTCACGCCAAAGTGTCACTTTCACCCCACCGAATGACGACTGGCTGAAAGCCCAAGTCGATAGTCAGGAATACAGCACCAAAAGCGATGTGGTGAATGACTTAATTCGCAAGGCCAGAAAAGAACAAGGAGAACTGGATCTACTCCGAGCAAAGCTCATTCGCGCCGAACAAAGTGGATTTAGTGGCCGCAGTCCTGAGAAAATCCGTCAGGATACCAAAAAGCGATTGGGCGGCAATGCCTAAATTTCGACTGGTTATATCCACCGAAGCAGATCAAGACCTCGATAGTCTTTATGAAGACGGCTACACCCAATGGGGTGAGGCCCAAGCCGACAAATACTATGATGCCCTCCTCGACCACTTCGCTGTTTTGAGTGAAACCCCTCTTCTGTTTAGAGCTGTCGATGAAGAGAAGCAAAATTGAACGGGACATAATGGACGCTCCCCAGATGTCCCAACATATCTTAAGGGTTAAATGCCAAGCAAATCTTTAGCCACAGCTTCGGCCACTTTAATGCCGTCCACACCGGCCGATAGAATACCCCCCGCATAACCGGCCCCTTCGCCCGCTGGGTACAAGCCCACCGTATTCACACTGGCCAAGCTCGCTTTATCACGCTTAATACAAATGGGTGAGGAGGTGCGGGTTTCTATGGCCGTGAGTACGGCGTCACTCATCGCAAAGCCTTTTATTTTTTTATTAAAAGCAGGAATCGCTTCGCGAATCGCAGTAACCGCAAACGCGGGTAGCAGTTGACTCACATCACCCCAAGTGACACCCGGTTGATATGAAGGTTCAACACTTCCCGCTGTTGTCGAAGCCTTGCTCGCCAGAAAGTCGCCCACTAACTGCGCCGGTGCATTGTAATTTTCTCCACCCAACACAAAGGCACGCTCTTCAAGCCGGCGCTGTAAGTCAATTCCCGCAAATACATGCTCTGGGTAATCCCGCTCAGGATCAATGCCCACAACAATCGCCGAATTGGCGTTGTGCTCGTTGCGCGAATATTGACTCATACCATTAGTTACCAAACGTCCGGGTTCTGAAGCAGCGGCAACGACCGTGCCACCGGGGCACATGCAAAAGCTGTAAACACTGCGCCCATTTTCACAATGGTGAACCAATTTATAATCCGCCGCGCCCAAAAGGGGATGGCCCGCTTGCCCGCCAAATCGCGCTTTGTCGATAAGCGATTGCGGGTGTTCGATACGAAAGCCAATTGAAAACGGTTTAGGCTCGATATAAACGCCCGAATCTAACAAGGAATCAAAGGTGTCACGCGCGCTGTGTCCCACAGCCATAATCACATGGCGAGTCGCGATCTCTTCGCCAGAACACAAGCGGACACCTCGAACCTGTTGCTGGTCAAGCAGCAAGCTCTCCATCTGTTGACCGAAGCGAATTTCTCCACCCAGCGCCACAATATCAGCCCGCATAGCCTCGACCATTTTAACCAGCTTAAACGTGCCAATGTGAGGTTTGCTGACGTACAATATTTCTTCGGGAGCACCCGCTTTAACAAACTCTTGCAACACCTTGCGGCCATAATGATGGGGGTCCTTAATCTGACTATAGAGCTTGCCATCAGAAAAGGTTCCCGCCCCTCCTTCGCCATATTGCACATTAGAAGCCGGGTTTAACTCCCGGTTACGCCAAAAGTCCCAAGTATCTTTGGTTCGCTGCCTGACATCCTGACCACGTTCAAGCACAATGGGCTTTAAGCCCATTTGCGCCAGCAGTAGCGCTGCCAAAATACCACAAGGGCCAAAACCAACCACCACCGGCCGATCCTGCTCAGCTTGAGGAAAAGTCTCTGCGGCATTCGCGACAAACTGATATTGGGTGTTAGGACTTATACGGACAGCGTCACTCCCACCCAAACGTTTTAAAACGGCCGTTTCTTTAGCTTCAAAGAGCTCAACATCTAAACTATAAATTAATTTGATACGGCCTTTTTTGCGCGCATCGTGGCTGCGTTTAAATAAGCTAATCTTGACCACATCGCCCTGCTCTATACCGAGCCGCTCGACAATCGACTCAAGAAGGTCTTCGTCGCCATGGTCCAGCGGTAATTGTATGTTGGTAAGTCTAAGCATGAGTCAATTTAACGGTAGCAATGAATAAATAGATGGACGAACGAATAAAACGGAAGCGAGTTTACCACGTCTGACAAAACAGAATTCAGCGGTTGACGGCATATTTTGTTACCATCGCTGTTTTACCGATGAAGTAACGATGAAGTAACGATGAAGTAACAACATGTCTACAGAGGTCATTATTATTGGTGCTGGTGCCGCAGGTCTAATGTGTGCAATAGCTGCCGCCAAAAAAGGCAAACGAGTAAAAATATTGGAGCATGCCAATAAAGCGGGTAAAAAAATTCTGATTAGTGGTGGCGGCCGTTGTAATTTTACCAATATGTACACCGAACCCAAACACTATTTATGTGGCAACCCGCATTTTTGTAAATCGGCATTGAGCCGCTACAGCCCGTGGGACTTTGTCGCCGAAGTCGACGCTGCGCAACTGCCTTGGCACGAAGAGAAAGTCGGCCATTTGTTTAGCGACAATAAGAGTATTGCCATCCTAAATATGCTGTTCGACCAATGCGATGCTCTGGGCGTTGAAATTCAGCTCAACTGCAGCGTCATCCATATTGCGCAAACCAAGAACGGCGGCTTTAAGCTAGATGCCGTATTAAAAACGACGAATTCAGAACATCTTTATCAATGTGAGTCTTTAGTCATCGCGACAGGGTCACTATCATTCCCTACCATGGGGGCATCCGATTTTGGCCATCGTGTTGCCAAACAGTTTGGGCTTAATGTCACTGCTACCGCACCGGGTTTGGTCCCGCTCAACTTTGATGCTCCAGAGCAAAAGCAATTTGAGGAATTAGCCGGCATTCATTTTCATTGCACCATGGCTTGCAATGGCCAAAGTTTCTCAGAGAACTTAGTATTCACCCATAAAGGGCTTAGTGGGCCTGCTACGCTGCAAGTCAGTTCCTATTGGCAACCCGGTGATACCGTTAGTGTCGATTGCTTACCCGACCATAATTTGATTGACCTGCTGATTCAAGCACAAAAAGACGCTCCCGACAAACAACTACAGACCCTGCTTCAAGCGCATTTACCGCAGCGTTTTATTGCGAGCATTCTACTCGGTACAGCGGCAGAAAAAATCGATAGTTTAAAGCCGATAAAGCAATGCACCCACAAAGAAATTGAACTCATTGCGGGGTTGTTTCATCAATGGCGGTTTGTTCCTAGCGGTACGGCGGGTTACAAAAAAGCCGAAGTGACCGTGGGCGGTGTAGATACCGATGAGATTAGCTCGAAGAATTTCGAAGCCAAGAAAGTCAGCGGTTTGTATTTTATTGGTGAAGTGTTAGATGTTACCGGGTGGTTAGGGGGGTTTAATTTTCAATGGGCTTGGGCGAGTGGGAGGTGTTGTGGAGAGGGGTTGTAATGCCGAAAACAACTCGCATGCGCATGAATTCATGAGAGAAATGACAGCACTTCTCTTTCAAACGCATCTGGTTGCTGCATCGTTATGGGATGCCCGGCATTCGCAATGATGATTTTTTTGGCATTTGGAAGTTTTTCGCTCATCCGGTCGGCCTCGGTTAGATAGTGTTTGTCTCGTTCCCCCACAACAACGAGTGTTGGAGCATTTATCACCTGTAATTTCTCCAGCAGTGACGGTCTGTCAATTGTCACGCGAAAGCAACCCTTAAAGCCGTGAGGTGTTGCCTTTGCCACCACGCCCTCCAACTGACGCCTAAAAGAATCACCTTTTCCCAGCCCTTCAAAAAGAGGGCCGGAAAAATAAAATTCGTATGCTTTGACTATGCCATCCGTATCTACGACTTCCTCAACAAGCCGTGCTCTCGCAATGATATCTTCGGGTAAACGAGACGCCATTGCCGATACCAATACCAGGCGTTCAACACGCTCTGGCCAACGTGTGGCGAATGAAAGTGCGGCTACCGCGCCCATGGAAAAGCCAAGTATGCGCGCTTTCTCGATTCCCAGCTCATCAAGTACCGCCCGAAGATCGTCTCCGAAACTTTCAACGGTGTACAAACTACCCGCTATCGATTCAAATGGCGGATGCTCGGAATTTCCGCTGCCGCGCTGGTCGAAAGTGATAAATTGATGGGATCTCGAAAATTCCGCCCGTTGTGGATTCCACATGGTGTGGTCCCAGCCCATCGCATGGCAGCACACGAGCGCTGGCCCAACTCCCGAAAATTGATACGCGATTTTTACCCCTTCACGGGCTATCGCGATCCCTTGGTGCAGTTCGGCTTGCTTCATCTTGATCGTTCTCTTATCACCTAGCAATTAAATCAAATAAATTCTGAAATTCTGGGACAGCTGCTTGTTAGGAGACATCAGTCTGCCGGATTTCGGATTCCACAAATTCACGAAATACCGGTGACATCGATTCCCGGCCAATTTTTTCCCACCATGCACGACAGCCCGCTCCGCGCAGCCAATAACGAAGTACGGACTTTAATTCATGAAATTCGTCTTCGCTCAACGTTCCCGACCTAAACTGGAAGTACCCAGCCGAAAAAAACCAGAACGCCTTCATACTCATATTCGAAAATCGCATGTATTCCTCTTTTGAAAGCAAATCGAGGTCTTTGATACCCCGCATATAGAGTTCGTTTAACACTGGATTCTCAATGAGTGAATCGATAAAATTGTTGAGGAGCTTCGCTGACGCAAGCTTTGCATCTACGGATGAAGCCACGGTGCTAGCACGAATCTGGACGGCGAGATAAAGTAGCGATGCAATAACTCCCGTCGCGGCTACCAAATCTGCAATTGCTCCAATAGCATTCCAGTTCACAATATTGCCTCCTAACAGTTTCTTATGTTTGTATCACACTGGCCCTATCCGAAAACACCCTCTTTTACTTTATATCCCGTAACTTTTACGCCGATCTCGAAGACTTTTCGCCAACTATCACTAAAAACTTACAGCTAAAGACAGATAAATATATCAATCATTTTTACCAAAATCCGATAAACTAATAAACCAAACTAAGCATCAACACCAACCAATGAATCCAACCAGGCCGGTGGAACCGCAATATCCATCGACAACAACATTTGCCCTAGCGCTTTACCTTGAGAATCTAACCGCAACGACGCCGTACCCCCGCCACCTAACGCTTCGGTCATAAAAAAATTAAAAGCATGAAAACCCGGCAGTTCAAATCGTTCGACTTCTCCCGCTACCGTGTGAGCAAAGTAATCATCCACGGCTTGAGCTGTCACCTGCAAATACAACAGTGGCAAATATTCCGCCTTGCGGGCAATAAGCCCTATATTAGCATTGTTGCCTTTGTCGCCACTGCGAGCGTAAGCTAAACGCGCCAAGGGTACCTTGACCCAGTCTTCTCGCTGTTTAGCATCAGCCAAGTCTAACGGATCGATGCTCATTTTGCATTTAGCTGTCGCGGGGGATTGCTCTGTTATCGCATAACATTTCTCTGCGATTACCTGCTCTCCCAACTGCACAGTAACAGGCACAAGATCTTTAGCTATCAACGACGAATGTATTTTCATTAGTGGTTGCGGTCGCACCCTACCACTGCCAAAGCCACTAAGCCCCGGCGGGCCAGACGTCGCCAGATACGCCATCTCGGCGCTGGCGAACTGCAAAGCCTCTTTGCTGTCATGATGCAAGCCAAATTTGCCCATTGCCTCGCGAGTTTTATTTGCCTGCCCATGAGGGCCATAGGTATCCTCGGCACCAACAATTTCTATACATACTTCACGATAATCGGCCAACCCTTTTTCGGCAAATACTTGGCGAGTCCGTTTTACCCATGCGTCTAATGCGGTGCGTGCTTTATCAGCAACCCGAAGCCCTCCCATGTAAAAACAGCCCATTAATCGATAACCGTCGATATAAGTGGCGCACAGTTTATAGTACTTACCCGGCGCTCGACCTTTAGCACCAGCCACCCGCACTTTATTGTCAGCCACTTGTTCGAGTGTCAGATTACTCCAATCACAGGCAACGTCCGGTAATAAATAATTAGCTGGGTCACCTATCTCGTAAAGAATTTGTTCGCCTACGGTGGCCGTCGTTACCATGCCTCCCGTGCCTGGCGGAATACTCACTATAAATTCACCGCTAGAGCTTACTTCAGCAATAGGATAACTCATCGTTGAAAAATCGGGAACCAAGTGCCAATCAGTAAAGTTACCCCCCGTACACTGAGCACCGCACTCCAACACATGCCCGACCAAAGAACCCATGGACAAACGATCGTAATCTTGCTCTAACCATGAAAACTCGTGAATCAACGGACCCAACATCACCGCACTATCCACCACCCTGCCCGTCACCACCACATCTGCACCCGCCGCTAAGGCATCGGCAATAGGTTGCGCGCCCAGGTATGCATTGAGACTAGAAAGTTTGCCAGGCAAGGGTTCGTTAGTTTGTAATTCAGAATATTCGGTAGGCGAAAGTTCATCGATACGATCTGCTAAGTTATCACCGTACACGCCGGCAATATTTAAAGTGATATCTAACTCGCTACAGAGAAGTTCTAACGCAGAAATACATCCAGGAACATTCACCCCTCCCGCATTAGCAATCACCTTGATACCCTTTTTAGCACAGTCAGCGAGCACATCTTTCATCGCTACGGTGACAAAATCGACGGCAAAACCCAAATTCTCATTCTTGTTTTTCGCGCGTGACAAAATCGCCATCGTAACTTCAGCTAGATAATCAAACACCAGATAATCAATATCGCCCTTATCGACAAGTTGCCTAGCGGCCAGCTGACTATCGCCGTAAAATCCGGAAGCGCAGCCGATTCGAACTTTTTTTTCTGCCAACTTAAGTACTCCTCGATAAACGCAAATATAACCGCTACATTAATATTTCTCTAATGTTATTGGTCTAATGTTATTGGTCTAATGTTATTGGTCTAATATTACTGGTCTATAACCGTTGCCAACAACTGTTTCGATTTGACTTGCTGACCGACACTAGCTGTTAGCGATTTGACGATACCAGAAATATCCGATTTCAAAGGATGCTCCATTTTCATCGCTTCAATAACTAAAATCGTTTGCCCTTGTTCAACCACATCGCCAGTCTTAACTAACACTTCAACAATTGAGCCGTCCATCGACGCGACAACTTCACCATTGCCTACACCGCCACCAGCACTCGCCGGTTGATGCGTTATGTTGTCAAAAATATAGTGGCCGCTGCCATCGTCTAAAAACAAACATGAGCTATCAAACACGTAGTCAAACGCTTGCCGCACACCCGATTCCACCACGACACAGCGATTATCTTTACAAGAAACCCACTCTAGCGTTAATGATTGCGCGGCATCCTCTCGATAATCGCCGAGTGATATCTGAAAACAATTTGCTTCACAACTCAATTGAACACCCATTACCTCCCCCGCATGTTCAAGCTTAAAAGAGTAACTTGTTGCAACCGCCGTTTGCCAAGGGTTACCGTGAGACATGCCGGCGGACTTAGCTCCCTGTAGATAAAACAGCAAGGCCGCTTTGGCCACTGTTGCCAATTCGGGTGTCGAGTTTTTAACGCTTGAGTCGGTAGAAAATTGTTGTTCGATAAAAGCTGTAGTTGCTTCACCGGCAGTAAAAACGGGGTGTCTTAGAACCTTGTGTAAAAAATGTTTATTGGTGTTAACACCTAGCAACACAATATCTTGCACCGCCGAGGCCAAGCGCCTCACTGCGGTTTGGCGATCGTCTCCATAGGCAATAACCTTTCCTAACATAGGGTCATAGTGAGTGCTGACCACTTGCCCTTCAGCAACACTGTGATCGATGCGTATATTGGAACTCGCATCAGCATGAGACGTTCGCCAGCACAATACGGTTCCCGTTTGTGGGATAAAATTATTGCGCGGGTCTTCGGCATAAAGGCGCACTTCCACAGCGTGCCCCCGCAAATGGATATCATCTTGCACCAATGGCAACGGCTGTCCGGCAGCAACCATTAACTGCCAAGCCACTAGATCAAGGCCAGTAATTAACTCGGTTACCGGGTGCTCTACCTGTAAGCGCGTATTCATTTCTAAAAAATAAAAGTTTTTATCCTTGTCGACCAAAAACTCTATCGTACCGGCGCCAACGTACTGACAAGATTTTGCTGCATTGACAGCAGCTTCGCCCATCTTTTGTCTCAGCAACTCATCGACAAAGGGAGACGGTGCTTCTTCCACTACCTTTTGGTGACGACGCTGAATTGAGCAATCTCGCTCACCTAAATAAACTACATTGCCATGGCGATCGGCAAAGATTTGAATTTCAATATGCCTCGGTTCAATTATCGCGCGTTCAAGAATGAGTTCACCACTGCCAAATGCATTTTGTGCCTCTGACCGCGCCATCTTCATTTGTTCAGCCAATTCATCAGGCTGATGTACTAAACGCATACCGCGACCGCCGCCACCAAATGAGGCTTTCACCATAATGGGAAAGCCGATTTCTTGTGCCTTTAGTAGCAACTTCTCATCGTCTTGCTCCTCTCCTTGATACCCTGGAATACAGGGTACACCTGCTTCTATCATGGCAATTTTTGATAGGCGTTTACTACCCATCAGCTCTATCGCCGCGCTATCCGGGCCAATAAAGATGATGTCTGCCTCACTACAAGCACTGGAAAATTGGCCATTTTCAGAAAGAAAGCCGTAACCCGGGTGAATGGCATCGGCACCTGTTTGTGCCGCAGCCGCGAGAATTTTATCCACTCGCAGATAAGATTCACTTGCCGGCTCGGACCCGATACAAACAGCTTGATCGGCCTCGTGAACATGCATAGCATCCGCGTCGGCAGTGCTATAAACGGCAACCGTTCGAAAGCCTAAATCCCGAGCTGTACGAATCACGCGAACAGCAATCTCGCCTCGGTTGGCAATTAAGATTTTATTCATTGAAATTACTGCTCCGCCCAATAGGGTAATCGCTTTTGTAAAAAGGCTGTTGTCCCCTCAATACCTTCTTTACCGCCCATCGCTTCGACAAACTCATCAGCCGCTCGATCTAGCAACTTTTCGGTCACTAAATCACTAACATCTAAAATGAGTTTTTTGGTCGCCGCATTTGCTTCTGGCGCGCAACGTTTTACCTTTTTAACAACTTGCTCGAGTTTTTCCTGCATCTCTTCCGGGCTACCGGTAACATAGTGTGCTACGCCGATTTGACAAGCCTGTTCACCGTCTATTCGCTCACCTAAAAGAGCCAAGCGACGAGTTTGAGTTACTCCAATTCTAGCAACGACAAACGGTGCGATCTGCGCGGGAATAACCCCTAAGCCCGTTTCTGGCATCGCGAACTGCGCCTCTTTATCACTAATCGCTATATCAGAAACACAGGCCAAACCAAAACCACCGCCTAACACCGCCCCTTCTAACAAAGTCACTACAAGCTGGGGTGCGCGATTCACCTGACTAATCATTCGGCCAAAAATACGATTGAATTCCCAAATAGTTTGATCGACCGTTTGTGCAGAAATACCTTCATCTACAACATCATCCCCCGTTTCCTTAGTCGATGATACTGTAGATGATGCAGCACGATTCATACTCGATATATCGCCACCCGCGCAAAAGTGACCTTCTGCCCCCTTCAACACCACGACCCTAATCTTGCGATCATCGGCAATAGAAGAAAATACAGCCATGATTTCATCGACCATATTTCGACTCATCGCATTGCGTTTGCGTGGTCGATTGAGAAGAATATTTAACACTCCATTATTAAGATCTAATACAATATCCTTGCATACTGCTAATGTCATAATTAATTTCCAGAGTTATCCAATAACGTTATTACACCGCTAACATTGATTAAAATCGAGAAACACCAAAACTGCTGGTCTTTACTGTTCGTTGCCTTCCCTCGCGGCATATACGCAGAGCAAATGCCAGTATCGCGCGAGTGTCTCTCGGATCAATTATGCCGTCATCCCACAAACGTGCAGTATTAGCGAGCGCCCGGGATTTTTCTTCCATAGTATCGACTGTGTCTTTTTCTAATAAGTCCAACAATCCATTGTCGACTTCGCCCATGCGTTTCATCTTGGCTTCGGCGACCGTTCGCAATACACTGCCTGCTTGGGCCGGCCCCATCACCGATACCACTGAGCGGGGCCAGGCAAACATAAAACTGGGGTCCATGCCGCGACCACACATTGCGTAGTTTCCAGCACCATAAGAGCCACCGACGACAATGCTGATTTTCGCCACCGTGCTATTGGTCACAGCCTGAATCATTTTGGCGCCGTGTTTGATAATACCGGCTTGCTCGGATTCGGTTCCAACAATAAAACCCGTAGTATTGTGTAAAAACAGTATCGGCGTATCAGACTGCTCGCAAAGCTGTACAAACTGCCCCGCCTTTGCCGCTCCGTTAGCCGTAATCGGGCCATTGTTAGCAATAACCGCACAGCTATGCCCTTCGATCGAAATATGACCACACACAGTAGCGCCATCAAAAGCCGCCTTAAACTCGAGAAACTCTGAGGCATCGGCAATGCGCGCAATGATTTCTTGCGCCTGATACGGAATCTTGGAATCGTCAGGAACTACACCGAGAAGCTCTTCTTTGCTATACCGTGGTAATTGAAAAGAAACCGGTGATTCCGAGATAAAACCGCTTGGAAGCGTTTTATTCCAATCTAGCCGCGCAGTAATTTCTCGTGCAATGCGAATACCATCGCTGTCATTTTCTGCCAAGTAATCAGAGGTCCCCGCTACCTCAGCGTGCATTTCTGCACCGCCAATCTCTTCATCGGTAGCTATCTCTCCCGTCGCAGCCTTTAATAGTGGCGGCCCAGCCAGGTACATAGTTGACTGTTGGCGAATCATTATTACGTAATCGGAAAGCCCCGGTTGATAAGCCCCACCCGCAGTGGCACTACCATGAACTACAGTTATTTGCGGTATGCCGGCGGCCGATAAACGGCATTGACTGGCAAAACCAGCACCCGAAGGGCCAAAAAAATCACCCAACATCTTTAAGTTTCCACCACCGCTTTGTGCTAGCGTTATAACCGGCAGCTTATTGTCGTTGGCGAGTTTGATCATGCGTTGACGTTTTTCACTCCCCAATGGCGTAATACTCCCGCCCTTGGTGAGAAAATCATCGATGAGTATCATGCAGCAAGTTCCCGCGATATACCCAATACCGGTTATGCAACTTCCGCCGGCAGCAGAGCCGTCGGTGTCTTCTTCTTGCATATAGCCGCACAGTGTCGACATTTCCAAAAACGGCGCGCCGGGATCCAGCAGTAAAGACAGTCGATCTCGCGGCGGAATAAATCCTCGCTTACGATAGCGGGGAACCTTTTCTTCTGCTGTTGCTAATACTTTTCTTTCGATATTGCGAAACTCGTCCACTGCCGCTGTCATTATTTCGACGTTGCGCTGATACTGTTCAGACTGAGTATCGATTGTAGAAGTGATAACTGCCATAACTTAAGGTTTCGCTGTTGATTTCTTACCGGGAAGGATTCCCATCTGCTTACAAATAATACTTAACATAACTTCGTCGGCACCCCCGGCAATCGAGGTTAATCGGCCATCGCGAAAAGCTCGAGCAACGGGGTTGTCCCACATATATCCCATTCCACCCCAATACTGCATACAGGAATCACTCACCTCTCGAAATAAACGACCGGCTTTTAATTTAGTCATTGACGCTTTTAAGGTAACGTCTTCACCCTCGATATAGCCTTCAACCGCATCGTAGATAAGTGCCCGCAATGCGGCAACTTCGGTTTGTAGTTCGGCCAAGCGAAAGTGCACTACTTGGTTATCTAAAATGGATTGACCAAACGCTTTACGCTCGCCAGTGTATTCGATCGTTGTGTTGATGCAGGCTTCCATCGCCTTCAAACTACCCGCAGCAGCAAACAAACGTTCTTCCTGAAACTGCAACATTTGATAAAGAAAGCCCGCCCCTTCTTCGCCAATTCGATAACGCTGCGGCACGCGAACATTATCAAAGAATATTTGCGCAGTATCGGATGAGCGCATACCCAACTTATCCAATCTGGCAGAAAAAGATATGCCTGGAGTATTGGCCGGTATCATCAGCAACGATTTGTTTTTATGTGGACGATCATCGCTGGTGTTTACCAGCACACATAAAGTATCGGCCTGAGTGGAATTGGTGATCCACATTTTACTGCCATTAACAACATAGTCATCGCCGTCTTTCTTCGCCCTGGTTTTAATCGCAGCCACATCCGAACCTGCCTGAGGTTCACTAACAGCAATAGAACATACAGCTTCGCCTGAAATAGCAGGGGCCAAAAATTGCTCGCGTAGTTCATCACTACCAAATTTAGCTAGCGCCGGTGTCGCCATATCGGTTTGCACACCGACTCCCATGGAAACACCACCACTGGTGATTCGCCCTAACTCTTCTGAAAAAATAATTTGGTAGCTATAATCAAGATCCAAGCCACCGTACTCAGAAGGTTTTGCTATACCTAACAACCCCAGATCGCCCATTTTTTTAAACAAATCATGGGCAGGAAAAGCCCCTTCTTTCTCCCATTCATCACAATAAGGGTTAATTTCCTTATCGACGAACTGCGCTATCGTATTGCGAATGGCGTCATGCTCTTCAGTAAATTTCATTTTTTATCCTAACGTTTATCATGTTGTTATTGTGGTGTTTTTAAGTTTCTTGTAGTCCAGCATCCTAATTAGCTGCCACCGAAATAGAAAAATATCTTTCGCCTGCTGCTTGTCAACCAAACCAAAGCCGCTATTTAAACGGACTCTGGTCCTCACCGATAGGTTGCGCCCTTTTAAAGGCCGGCCGGTCTCTTAATCTATGCAAGTAACTATGAACTTGCGGACTGTATTCACTAGACAGCCCCAATACGTCACCTAAATGCAGTGCATAGCCGATAGCGATATCGGCTATGGTAAAACGCCCATCACAAAGAAACTCTCTATGCTCTATATGCGCATCCAGCCGCCTTAGTCTGGCAATAAACCATTTTCGGTAATCCTCTACCACTTGCAGTTGCTGGCGCTCTGGCGGTTCTAACAAGGTATAGCGCATGACGATAGTTTGTGGAAACGTTAGCGTAGCATCACTGTGATATAACCAATTCAAGTAATCGCCGTATTCTGGATGACCTACCGATAGGCCTAAATCACTCTGCGGGTGTTTTTCTACTGTCTGTGGGTATTTCTCTACGAGGTAGTGGCAAATGGCACTGGACTCCGTCATATGGGTTTCACCGTCTACGAAGTACGGAACGGTACCCAGGGAATTGACGCTTAAATACTCTCGCTGAAACATCCGGGGAGGAAATGGCAACACTTCCACCTCGTAGGGAACACCCATTTCTTCCAATGCCCAGAGAGGTCGCAACGACCTTGCGTCGTGACAGTGCCAGAGTTTTATCTTGCTCACGCTAAACCCCGTATTGACGCGACGCTAACTCACGCATTATTTCTTCGGACCCACCTGCGATTGCGTTAACCCGGACTTCACGATAAATACGTTCGACTCGACTTTCACGCATATAACTAATGCCGCCCATTATGTGCATGGCTTCTCGAGCACAAAACTCCATACCTTCGCTGCACTGAACTTTTAATAGGGCGATGTCTGCCGCGTTAGGCGTACCCGCCTGGATCTGCTGAGAACACATGATCAAGTAAGATTGGGCAGCGTTGATTTGCTGCTTCATTTGGACAATTTTGTGCCGTATCACCTGGTGTTCGGCCAAACGCTTACCAAAAGTATTGCGCTGTTGCGCCCAGATCACGGCTTCTTCTAAGCACACGCGCATTTGTGATTCCATCGACACGCACATCGCCATGCGTTCGACGTTAAAGTTAGTCATGATGACTTTAAAGCCCTGATTTTCTTCACCGATAAGGTTGCCAACTGGAACGCGAACATTGTCAAAATACAATGTCGCGGTGTCCGAGCACCACCAACCTTGCTTTTTATCTAACAGCGTGCGAGTAAAGCCTTCCGCATCGGTCGGGATTAACAACATTGAGACACCCGCAGCGCCCTTGCCTCCCGTACGCACGGCGGTCGTCAACCAATGGGCATTCATGCCGCCAGTGATGAAGGTCTTGGAGCCATTGACAATATAGTGATCGCCGTCTCGCACAGCCGTCGTCAATAGATTAGCCACGTCTGATCCACCGCTCGGCTCGGTAATGCCTAAGGAAATTCGTTTTTCCCCACTGAGAACTTTGGCGACAACTTCATCTTTAATCGCATCAGTTGCAAAATTAACGACGGGAGGCAAACCAATACCGTGAATTAATAAGGTCGACGGAACGCCGCCGACGCCTATACGCCCCATCTCTTCGCTAAGAATATTGATATGCCAGATATCGATATCTTCGGACGTACCACCGTATTGCTCCGGATAGCCTAGGCCCAAAATTCCCGCTGCTCCCGCCTTGGCCCACAGCTCATCGGGAATCGCTCCGTCTTCATCCCACTGAGCGGCATAAGGCATGATTTCAGTATCGATAAATCGTCGCAAATGAGTTCGCCACTCTTCGTGTTCTGGTGTCAGATAAGGGTTGGGTAAGCGCGCACTGTCAAAATCTAAAGACATAAGTTTTCCTCGGGCAGCATCTATCCGCCGCAAGACGGATCACAGAAAGTGACTGCACAGTGTAATTTGCCCATGATGAGACGGCTGGGTATTTGGTGCCAAAGTATTAGGAATCGATGCCAATGTGCGAGATATTGCTACTGAGGTGACCTTTTATTGTCCATTTTCACCATTCTTTCATCATTGATGACTAAAGGTGTTTGCATAATTTTGCCGGCTAGGTCTGGCGATACTCGCGAGGAGACACCCCTTGCCACGATTTAAAGGCTCCCGAAAACGATCCTTGATCAGTGTAGCCCAGCAAAAAAGCAATTTCGGTGATGCTCAACCGACTATCACTTAAATAGCGAACGGCCAATTCAAATCTTACTTGCTGCAAGACCTGTAAAAACTGCGTGTCGCGGTCAGATAATCTTCGCTGTAATGTTCGTCGAGAAACATTGAGTTCAGCCGCTGCAGTATCGATACTAATATCGCCTGTGGGCAACAGTCGAATAATAGATTGGCGAAGATCGATAACAAAATTATCCGCCGGATCTCCCCCATCAAACAGTTTACGCATGGGGTATGTGAACTGCTCGCTAAGTTCGTAGTCCAACCGCGCGACCTTGTGATTAAGTGATGCTCGATGGAAGAACAGGCAGCTTATCGGTTGGTTAAAGCTAATATTCTCACCAAAGACACTGACTAGCATCGTTAGGTCTCTGGGTTCCGGATAGCTAAAACAGGCCTTAACGATGTCGATTGGTTTAATACAGATCGTATTAACCATCGTAGCCGATGCCGCTAATACAGTGTCGCTAAGATAACGGCTAGCTGCCGTTGCAGGCAATAACGGATGCCATTCCATAATAATATATACGCCGTCACGCTCCATTTTTACCGCGCCGATGTCTCCGCGTAGCTTTAATACACTGGGCATTAAATTGAGGTAGTCACGAAAACTATCGCAAATACTCAACATGTAAAGCTGTAAATTCAAACCGCTGATATAAGCAACGCGACCACTGTATAAGCCAATATCGGGGTTATCCGTTGCCCTTTCAGCCGTTTCGTACAAACGAAACAATTGATCAACGGCAACACGATTATCGGGCTGCGATAAACTAGCACGATCTATAGCCGCTTTTTTCAGTAGCTCATCACGATCGGCACCCAAACTTTCGGCAGCCTGCAACACATTAGCAAGCGATGCCACGTAGACGGACTGATTAGATTCAGAATTTATCATGGTCTAACCATGGAAAAAGTCATTAAAAAGAACCGCTACCCTCGATAAGTTATTATCTGTAATCGTGAAAATGATTAATTTTAGTTGAGCAAAGGCCCGCTGTGAAATCGAAATTCAGTATCCGTCGCAACAATAAGCTCTGCCTCTTTCTCACCAAAATATTGAATACGGTGCTCGATATCTTCGTTGGCATAACGCTTAGCCAGCAATAGGTAATCTTTAAAATGCCGTGCTTCCGACTTTAACAGCGACAGGTAGAAAGTTTTTAGCTCGCCGTCTAACAAAGGCGCTAGCTTGGCAAAACGCTCGCAAGACCTCGCTTCAATGTAAGCGCCGACAATTAAAATGTCGACCAATTTGTTCGGCTCGTATGTTGCTACCCCTTCTCTTAGCGAAGACGCGTATCGCGAAGGGCTCACATGCGTATAAACAATATCCCGCTTACGCATAATCGCTAAAACCTGTTCAAAATGACGTAGTTCTTCGCGTGCCAAGCGAGACAGCTTGTTGAGCAGCTCAGGATAATCGATGTAGCGATAAAGCAAATTGAGCGCCGTCGACGCTGCCTTTTTTTCACAGTTTGCATGGTCTATTAACAAAGTCTCTTGATTTTCTAAGGCAACAGTAACCCAAGCATCGGGCGTTTCACAATAAAGAAAATCCTTTATTACCTTTAAATCAATGCTAAGTTGTTTGACTTTGATTGAATCCGGTTTCGATTGACTAGTCATTGAACCCTTTTATGAGAACGCCACCCTTTCAAACTCTACGAATAAAGTTCATGCAGTAACGCAGTTAGCCCGCTTAGAGTTAGCTACAATATAGCGCTCGTAATGCCCGACCGATAAAGAATAAAACTCAGCATCGATATCACTACGAATGTCTACCAATGACTGGCTTTGCACTAACGGCATTTTTTTAAAACCATACAGTGAGCAATCATCAATTTGACCCGCGCCTGCACGCAACAATTCGTAAAGCCAGCAATAGGGGTCGCGATAATCAGCATATTCAATTTGCTGTAGCTTGAGTTGCTGCGCTAATAGATCCACGTCGCGAATCAAAAATCGCCAACCGACAACACTTGCCAATAACTCGGCTAAACGGCTATCAATTGAGGCCTTTTGTTGTTCTGAATAACTGTTCCAGCGAATAACTTCGTAGTCAAACCGCTTGCAGCCTCTGCACACTGAATCGCCAATGCCAGTAGAGCAGACGCCAATGCAAGGAGTATGGATGCGGTTAAACAGTTTCATTAGTTAACTAACTATCAATCGATAAATTCGTGAGTTTTCACAGAGTGAATCACTCCAGAACAGACTTACTGGCGGCCTAATATCGCGGCCTAAAAGAGTCCAAAATCTGTCTCGCTAGTTTAACCAGCTGGGCAAAGTTTAGCTAGCTTCAGGCGTATTATCTGCGATCGATTTATTATCAGTGATTTTTTATTATTTGAGTGTTTATGCTGCTGTCACAGGCGGTCTCGCAGCCAGTAACCGTGCTAGCGCGCTACAGATTTTGGTCGGAAATGCCGAACAGCGGCCCTGTAGTCTTTCATCGTTTGCAAACTCGCATCACCGGCGTACAGTATCGCTTGATAGTGCCCAGTGATTTTGCTTACCGCCGAATCCAAATGAGGATACTGCTGAATCACTCGCAAAGCGTAATCACCCGGCGCTTCTCCCGGCGCTCGCTCTAGCCCTAAGCGCTCTAGCCGCTGACAAAACAGCCAATATAGCCGCGTCTCGGCGGGTACTGAGGCCGATACACGATGCCGTAAAAGGCTAATCGCCACCAGGCCCAAAATCGAGCAAAGCGTTACCATCATTACTAATGCCATACGAATAGGAGTGACATTTCCCAATAGGGCTTGCAATACGTTGAGCTGGCGCTGCGAATCGAAATTAATAACCCATTTGTGCCAATTGTAATTCAGTGCGTCGAGTCGCAAACGGGCACCATTCAACCATGCAATATTTCGATAACGCAACGGCGAGAACAAACTGTCAGTCATGAACTCGCTGCGATCGGACAGCGCCTCTTCTAAACCGTACAGGACTCGTTCGGGTGCAACAGCTCCGGTTGGGTCAAATCGCTGCCAACCGCTTCCTTCCAGCCATACTTCTGCCCATGCGTGCGCGTCGTATTGGCGGATAATCAACGATTGGTTAAACGGGTTCTCTTCGCCGCCCTGATAGCCAATCACTACCCGAGCAGGAATACCCGCAGCACGCATCATGAAGGTGAAGGCACTAGAATAATGTTCACAAACCCCCATTTTTGTATCAAACAAGAATTCGTCAATGCTGTATCGACCCAGCTTAGGCGGCTTCAAGGTATAGTAGTAGTCTTGCTCTCTAAACCACCATAGCACCTTATTAATATACGCCTCGGGTGACCCTGCCTCTCGATACCAATTCTCGGCCACTTGCCGTGTTCGAGGATTTGATTTGGCAGGTAGCGCCGTTTCTTGTCGTTGCCTTCTGTCAGTCATCGTCGGCTCGGCACGATAACTAAGATAAGATTCTAGCGACAACAGAGAACGCGTATAAAAAGGGTCTTTGGATTTTATCGACAGATCATTGGTGGCTATTAATTTGCGGCGACTTGTGACTCGGTTAGTATCTTCAGATATGGCGGCGATGGGTAAAGCAAACACCCAATGCTGCTCGTTAGGTTCCATGTTAATTTCGTAACGTACCGGTTTTCCCAGTAATGTAATTTCGGTAGCGGCTGCTTGCGCCTGAGTGTGCCAACCTTTTCTTTTCTCGTTTTGGCGCTGTTGCTTACCCGCGGCTCCCTGTAGTATGGGGTTTGCAGTCCACGTTCTGCCGTCAAAGTACGACAGTGTAGTAGCTCGCCAATATAGCTGTTCTCGCTCTGGAATAGCGCCTTCGAAAACCACCCTAAAAGCCACCTCGGGTGAACGAGATAATTCAGCAATATCACCCGGCGACATATTATCACTCATACCGGTCGATGAATTACCTTTACTATCGGGCACGGCCCACAGTGGCCCGAGCCGAGGAAAGACTAAAAAAAACACCAGCATTATTGGAATTGCCTGCGCCACTAACTTTAGCGAGGTTTTTAACGAGCGTATCGACGACTGATCGTGCTGAGTTTGCTGCATTGCCACTAGCGCTGCCGTGATAAACACGACACACGCCAGTTGATATACAGCAAAAAATAGCGATTGAGAAAACAAGAAGGCGGCAGCGACAATAAAATACGCTAAAAATAAAACTATGAATAAATCGCGTCGCTCTTTGACTTCAATCACTTTTAAGGAAAAAGCCAGCATAAGCAATGCAACGGCGATATCCAACGATCCTAGACTACCGAATTCAATGGCGATTCCACCACAACCCAATACCACTAGCAGCAAACGAATACCCAGACCGGGGTAACTCGCCTGACCTCGAAACATGGCCATTCGCCAAGTAGCACAGAGTAACCAGATGGCAATCATCCACCAACTCAAGCGCGGTAAATGCGAAAGCATCACCGCAAATTGCGTCAATAGCATCCAGATAATACTGCTGCGAGGAATCTGTGCCGAAGTACTCATTGTGTCGCCAATCCAACATCGCGCTCGCCAGCAGATGAATTCGGACCGGATTTATCTAACGCTTTAAAACTATTGCGGGTATTAACTACATTATATAACGCCAATGCACGCAGCAATTCGTGTAAATGGTGCTGACCTCTTGATGGCGAAAGTCGGGCAGACGGTATATCTAACCCGTACTCACTGTGCCCGCGTTCGGCTTCTAAAGCCCAGTAACACAGTTGAGATAAACGCTGCTCTTGTTCGCCCTGAGTATCGTCCCAACGTAACCACAGGCGATGATCTACCGGATCGATAAATTGCTTAGCACTTAACTGGCCCGTCTTGGCGTAGTTTTTCCAGGCCACTGATTTTATTGTATCGCCGGGCTGATAATCCCGCAGACCATAAAAATCGTCGCTCCCAGGCTGTTCGACATGACCAGAATCATGACTAATCATTGCGGTATGTGGCAAGTGGCCCGCAGCGACGGGGTGTGGATAAACTACCGTTTGCATATCGAGATCAACCCAGGTCCAAGCACGCAGCAGCCCTATTGGATATCGAGTTTCAACTTTTAGACGGCCAGGATCACAGTATCCTCGTGGGCCTGTACGATAACGCAGCGCAATCCACTCTTCATGCTTGTCAATGAGACTCACCCATACAGGGGTATTTTCTTGCCAAGACAATTGCAAGCATTGATAAGTGCGAGAACCTCGCTTGGACAACACAACATGAAAAGTTGCATCTCGCCCTGTGAATGCGGGTTCTGAATGTGCTGCCGTAAGGGTAATGCCCGACAAGTTACTAAAGGTATGAAGGATAGAAACAACAAATATACCGAAGAGTAAAAACGTTAACGCATAGACCGGACTATTTTCAAAATTAATCGCCACTAACAATACGATGAATAAAAAACCGATAAAGGCGAACCCTGCGGGGGTAGGAAAGATAAAAACATTACGTTGATTTAGAGTAATCTCTCTGCTCGCGGGCAGTCGCCGATCGATCCACTGTCGCCAGCGTTGTCGCCAGTGAATGCGGTAGCGTGTATCCGTTGCTTTTCTTCGATCACCAGGGTTAACCCGGTGTAAATCATCGGGTATGTTCATTACTTATGCTTTTGATGTAAATAACCGTATAGACAACCGTAAAAATAACGGCATCACAGCTAATAAACAATCGACAACCGAGCTGGCCATGCCATCAAATGAAGCATCAAATAACATTCACTGATTCCAGCATCTGATCAACTAACGACTTTCCTGAACTGTGAACCCCGCCAGTGGCCGCCAGTCGATGAATAGCTACCGCTGGCAACACCGCTTGAATGTCTTCGGGAATGACATGTGAACGCTTGTGCAACAGAGCCCAAGCTTTTGCCGACTGCAATAACGCTAAAGTTCCTCGGGGTGACAAACCATAAACAAAGTCGGCGCCTGTACGCGAATAGTCGACTAGCCGCTGTAAGTAATCGAGCACCGCCTCTGAGGCTTTAACCTTTTCAACTTGCTGCTGCAGCGCGTTTAAAGTCTCTAAATCAATACACTGTTTCAACTCATGCATTCGTGCCCGCCCGTCTCCGCCTCGCAACATTTGTCGCTCGGCATCGGAATTCGGGTAACCTAATTCAATGCGCATTAAAAATCGATCAAGTTGTGATTCAGGTAACGGGTAAGTGCCAGATTGCGTTTGCGGGTTTTGTGTTGCTATAACAAAAAAGGGCTCGGGCAGCGGTAGCGTTTGCCCATCAACCGTC
>JAJRPK010000235.1 GCA_024280785.1 Gammaproteobacteria bacterium | reverse complement strand
GTCAGTATGCTGGTTGGAGTCTCGCGCATGGAGAAGGGAAGTCGGCTTTTCATGCACTCGGCTCCGGCCCCGGCAGTGCGTTATCGGTGAAAGAACCGCTGTATAAAGAACTGAATTACAGCGACCATGCAGATCGTACTTGTTTAGTGCTGGAGGTTGATAAGTATCCCCCTGAGCCATTAATCAAAAAGATTGTCCATGATTGCGGACTGAATGCGGGAGAAGATCTAACGCTTATTTTAACCCCCACACAAAGTCTTGCCGGCAGTGTGCAAGTCGTAGCCCGAGTTCTCGAAGTGGCCTTGCATAAGACTCATGAATTAGGCTTCTCCTTGCACGATGTGATTGATGGAGCCGCTAGCGCTCCGCTGGCGCCTCCGGTCGGCGACTTTATTCAAGCGATGGGCCGTACCAATGATGCGATTCTATTTGCAGGATCGGTGCAGTTGTATGTTGACGGCGATGATAAAGCGGCCGAAGAACTGGCGAATAATTTGCCCAGTAGTGCCTCGCGTGATTATGGACGCCCCTTCGCTGAAATATTTAAAGCCTCTAACTACGACTTTTTTCAAATAGACCCCATGCTGTTCAGCCCGGCCTGTGTTGTTGTTACCGCATTGCAGAGTGGGCGTAGTTTTCGTGCAGGTCAATTTGATCTGGAATTATTAGAAGTCTCTTTTGGTGGTGCGACCTAATGCAAAAGATCGCGATAATTAGTGATAAGCCGGGGTGGCATGGCGAGCAGTTAAGGCTAGCTTTGTCGAAACAGGGCTGCCAATCGACGTTTGTACCATTGCAACAATGTAGCTTTAACTTAGATACCAACAGTGCTGCGGTGAGTTTGCCAGGATTCGGGAGAGCTTTGCCCGACGGTGTTTTTGTACGGGGAATACCTGCAGGAACGCTTCAAGAAATCACTTTTTGGCTTGATATCTTGCATGCATTGAATGAGCTAGGCGTGCCTGTTTACAATGATGCGCGAGGCATAGAGCGCAGTGTCGATAAGGCAATGACAAGCTTTTTGTTACATAAGGCTAATATCTCAACTCCACCGTGCTGGGTTTTTCGTGATCGTGCCGAAGCCAAGGTGCAGGTTAAAAGAGAGCAAGGAAACGGGCACGAACTGGTTTTCAAACCCTTGTTTGGTTCGCAGGGTGAAGGTCTCAAACGAATCAGTAAACCTGATCAGTTACCAGACGCTGTAACTGCAAACGGAATTTATTATCTGCAACGATTTATTGAGACCGAAGGCGACTACTGTTTTGATTGGCGCGTATTTGTAATCGGTGGATGCGCAATAGCGACGATGCAACGCCAATCCTCTGGCTGGATTACAAATGTGGCCAATGGTGCCGATTGTCTATCTGCGGTCCTTAGTAAGCCGTTAACTCATTTGGCGGAGCAAGCCGTAAAACAGTTGGGCCTGTCATACGGTGGTGTGGATATACTTCGTAATACCGCGGGTAAATATCAGATTATAGAAGTCAATAGTATTCCAGCCTGGAAGGGGCTTCAAAGTGTCTGTTCGTTCGATATAAGCGATTTATTAGTTAAAGATTTCCTGAGTTTTTGTCATAGCGCTCAGTCTATTGAGGCCGCAAATTAATGATTGCTACACAGCAAGCCGCAAGTGCTTATCTGCATGCTTGCAAGCTTGAACTTACGGCTTTTAAACCTGGCAATGTAAGTGTTTATTCTGATGGACATGGTATGAGTGTCGAGGACTTTATTCTAAGTTCGCAACTTAGCGCAGCTCCGCTAACCGATTTTAGCGTTGGTTTGGGCGAGAGGATTTATAATGCTGTGGCGGCTACTCGAAGCCAACTAGAGTGTAATACGAATCTAGGCATCATATTACTGGCCGCGCCTTTGTTGCAGGCATTTTCATTAGATAAAAAGAAACAAATTTTGCGCACAAGTTTGCAACAAGTATTGGAGTCTACCTCGGTTGAGGATGCTGATTGGTGCTCCCGAGCCATTCGTTTGGCCGCACCGGGCGGGCTTGGTTCAAGTGAGAGATATGATGTAAATACAACACCTGATGTTAATTTACTTGAAGTGATGCGCGCTGCGGAAGACCGAGATCAAATCGCTGCACAGTATGCTAATTATTACGAGGATATTTTTGATTTTGCTATGCCACTTTTGATGCGCTATCGCGAGCCTGAGTCAAAATCAGTTATTGAAGATCTCTATCTAGCAATTCTCGCTCGTTGGCCAGATAGTCATATCGCTCGCAAATTTGATCCAGCAGAAGCCGAAACAGTCAGTGACTGTGCTTCAAGTCTACAAAAACAGCTAAAAAAATGCAGTTCGTATAAACAAAGAGTAAGGCTACTGCGCCAAGCAGATGAGGCATTTAAACAGGCCGGTATTAATCCCGGCTCCAGCGCCGACCTGACAGTCGCAACACTGTTGGCGCATCGAATCACTTCCCAAGGGGCTATCGCTCGTATTCAAGGGATACAAACACAGGCTGATCAGTCTGCACAGTTTCATCAACCAACCATAAATGAAGGAGAAATAATATGTCTATCGACAAAACGCTAGTCGGCGAATCACTCGTTGGCGATGGCAATGAAGTGGCACATATCGATCTTATGATCGGACCACGTGGCTCAGCGGTCGAAACCGCTTTTTGTAATGGCCTGGTGAATAACAAGGATGGCTTTACCAGTTTATTGGCCGTTATTGCACCCAACCTGCAATGTAAGCCCAATACTATGATGTTTAATAAGGTGACAATCAAAGGAGCAAAGCAAGCGGTGCAGATGTTTGGTCCCGCGCAGCGTGGCGTTGCTATGGCAGTAGCCGACTGTGTTGAAGACGGAACTATCCCAGCCGCTG
>JAJRPK010000234.1 GCA_024280785.1 Gammaproteobacteria bacterium | reverse complement strand
TTTATCTGGTCAGCTCCGAATAAAGACCCGTTTGATACGCAGTATCGGTATCAAGGTGAAGCGATCTATCTGAGTTATCAAACTGGGGGTTCGACGGCTAGCCCCGAAGCGCGGTGGATGCAAGGCGGCGGTATTGATGAGCCTTTAATCCGCTATGGTAGTGATAGTAGTGTTACGAATTATCATCAGGACGGTAGAAACAGTGCGGTGTTAACCACTAATGCAGCAACGGGTGCCGCGGTTGCCAGTCAGCAGTTTGATGCGTTTGGTAATGCCAACCAAAATACGGGTACAATCGCGCAGTATGGCTATACAGGCAGAGAACCGAGTGCGGATGGATTGATGTATTATCGGGCACGGTATTATGATGCGAGCCGTGGGCGGTTTACCCAAAGGGATCCGAAGGGCATGATTGATGGAATTAATCGGTATGCTTACGTACGAAATAACCCCATCAATCGAATCGATCCTACTGGTACCGTCTCCATTGGTACGAATAACTACAGTTCACTGGATACGAATTATTTTAGTGGCGGTGGCAGTTCGAGCCAGACGTTAGCTAATACAAATAATAATATTGATACGGCGGGTATGAGCCAAATGTCGAGTTCTCTGAATTTCAATTTAGGCAACACCCTTCAAACGCTAAGAGGATTAAGGGGTCAGAACCCTTTTGAGGAATTTCGTCAATGACCATTGCGGCTAAAGTACATTCTGATACTCATAACTTAAATAGGATGAGGTTGGATAAAATGTTGCTAAATAGAATCATTTTTTTACAGCTTCGTTAATCATATGGAAGAGCTAAGACCGAATATATTATTCAGAATATTTTTTAGCTTATTAATTGGATTTTTTGCATGCATTCCAACATATATTGCTGTTGGTTTTACTATTAATTTATTTGGCGTTCCGTTCGATTCCGTATTGGAAACTATATGGGCCATTTCACTGGTCTATTTAATTGCGTTGCCTCTTGCGCTTTTGTTGTGGCTGGTAGCATGGCGCACGTTACGATGGGGCTCGGGGAGAACAGATTGTGGGCTATTGCCGTCTTTTATAATGAAGGTATTCGCAATCATCATTTTTATAATTGGTATTACAATTATTGTAGTTTCTTTTTATGCCGTTGAGTATCACAAAGCACTGGGTGGTTTTGCATACGCGATAGCGTCAATAATTGTTTACCAGAAACAAAACAATTAATTAGGGGGGTCTAATTAAAGCTGGGGTCAGATGAAAGTTTTTACATTTTCTTTTGAGCTGCCGAGCGCATTGAGTTAATTTATAGCTTCAAAAAAATGAGACTGCGACAAGGGTGACGCAATTATTTGGGCTGTGTCAGCAATGTAAAAACTTTCATCTGACCCCGGTTTTTCGGTTTTTTAGGGTATCAGCGACGGGGTGGAGCAAAAAGGGTTTTGACTCCTTAATGCTTAATGCTTAATGCTTAATGTTGCCGGGTTGGCAGTATTTGCATTTTCGAAAGTCCGATAGCGGGTTATAATTTAACACACCATAAGCCTTATAAGCCGCCTAAGCTTTTCCCAACAGCGGCACATTTCTAAGACTACTCGCACTACCGGGCTATTAAATGAGCCCCACCAATTGAGGAACGACCTAATGAAATACACCACCATGGCTCGGCGGCTAGCTACTATCACGATCGCCTCCTTTATAACTCTAATCGGCGCTGGCGTCAGCCAGGCTGGGACCATAGAAGACGGCATCGTCGAACGCATTCAAGCGGTAGGCACTGTTTGCATTGCGGGTGAAGATTGTGCAAAGGCGGTGGTCGTAGTGGCGGCTGGGCCCAAGTCAGCCAAAGACATCTACCAAAGCGGCTGTGCAGCTTGCCATTCTAGCGGTGCTGCTGGAGCACCCAAGATAGGTAATGCGGCGGATTGGGAACCTAGAATTGCGTTAGGTATTGACTCTCTTTATGCCACTGCTCTTAATGGCCGGGGTGGGATGCCGGCAAGAGGGCTATGCCCAAGCTGCTCAGACGATGAAATTAAATCAGCTGTGGATCATATGATCGAAGGACTATAATTAAGGGGCTGTAATCAAAGGGCCATGATTAAAGTATTATGACCGAACAGCTGCGGCGATAATTTTATTTTATTTTCGCTTAGTGGATTTAAAAAGGGCCCTGTAAGTGGCCCTTTTTTTACGTCTATATTTCGGCGAACTCAGTCTTTTTACGGGGCTTAAATCTGTGTTAGTCAAACAGCCCTTTTAAGCTGTCCAGAGTCTGTTGAGCTTTGACGATATTAGCTGCGCCACCGTCGCCATCGCTAAAACCACATTTATGCAGATCATCAACAGGAAGTTCAGCTAAAAATCGACTGGATTCACATTGATGCATTTCACCAAATTGTTTTCTTTGTCGCGCGATTGTAAGCGTGAGAGTTTGCTGCGCGCGAGTAATACCGACATAGGCCAGCCGCCGTTCCTCCTCGATATTACCGTCCTCAATGCTGTTGCGGTGGGGCAATATTTCTTCTTCGAACCCCATAATAAAAACATGAGGAAACTCTAGACCCTTGGATGCGTGCAGGGTCATTATCTGGACTTTATCATCAGCCTCCTCTTCCGATTGCTGGTCCAATAAGTCGCGTAGTAGTAGTTTCTTTATTATATCTTCGAGTTCAGTGGTTTCCAGCTCTTCATTTTCTTCTTCGGGGCTCAATGAAAGCTCTGCCTCTTGACCTTGTTTTGGTTCATCGCGCAGTTCTTTGACAATCGAGTCCAATAAAAAGTAGACGTTTTCCATGCGCCGTTCGGCTACTGCAGCAGAGCTGCTATTTTGGTGTAACCAGCCGAGGTAGTCGATATCGTTAAGCATTTCTTTTATCGCAGCAAGGGCATTACCGTTATCAACTTGCCGTTGCAAGCCCTCGAACCATCGGGTCAGATTGCGTAGACGTTCGTAGTTAGCTGTTGGCATCGATTGCTGTAAACCGAGTTCGCCAATAGCAGTAAATAAACTGCATTCGCGATGAGTAGCGTATTGACCCAGCGGCTCTAAAGTACCGATGCCAATTTTTCGTCGTGGCACGTTGACAATGCGCAAAAATGCAGCGTCGTCGTCGGGGTTAACCAGAACGCGCAAATAACTCATAAAATCTTTGATTTCGCCACGGGCAAAAAAGGAAGTCCCGCCGGTTAAGTGATAAGGGACTTGCTTGGATTGAAACTTCAACTCCAGCAATCGAGCTTGATAATTGCCCCGAACCAATACAGCAAAATGCTTAAATCGTGCTTTTTGCTGCAGTTTTTGTTCAATAATTTGGTCGGCGATACGCTCGGTTTCAGCGTCTTCGTTGGCTACTTGAATGACTTGGATACTGTCACCAAGGCCTTTATCACTCCAAAGTTTTTTCTCATAAATGTGAGGATTGTTGTCAATGAGGTGGTTGGCTGCACGGAGTATACGGTTGGTCGAGCGATAATTTTGTTCGAGCTTAATCACTTTAAGGTCCGGGTAGTCCGTTTTTAGCTGAACCAAATTCTCCGGGTTTGCACCGCGCCAGGAGTAGATCGATTGGTCATCGTCGCCAACTACCGCCAGTGCGTGTCGCTCCCCTACTAGCAATTGCACCAGCCTATATTGACTGGCATTAGTATCTTGATATTCGTCGACCAACAAATAGCGGATTTTAGCTTGCCAACGACAGCGAATTTCTTCATTTTGCTCTAATAGTTGCACGGGTAAGAGGATTAGGTCATCAAAATCAACGGCATTATAAGAAGTAAGTGCTTGCTTGTAACGTCGGTATACCTCCACAATCCGAGCTTCTTGGGGGCTTTCGGCGAGCCCGGTAACGTCTTCCGGGGATTGGCAGTTGCTTTTCCACCGTGATATTTGTTGTTGGCAAATGTCGACCAGAGTCGCAGCGGCATCGCTGTGGTCGAGCAATAAGTCTTTCAATAATGCCTTAGTGTCTTGATCGTCGAAGATAGAAAAACCTTTTTTACGGCCTAGAGCACGAATTTCACGCTGGATGATTTTTAATCCCAGATGATGAAAGGTGCAAACGGTCAGGCCTCTACTGGATTGGCGAGGAATGAGCTCCCCCACTCGTTGTTTCATTTCGCGAGCGGCTTTATTGGTGAAGGTAACGGCGGCAATATGGTGGGCGGCAATATCGCATTCCTCAATCAGCCAGGCGATTTTTCGAGTGATAACGCTGGTTTTGCCGCTGCCAGCGCCTGCTAATACCAGCAGGGGGCCGCCAACGTAAAGCACAGCTTCTTTTTGCGCGGGGTTGAGGCGGTCAAGTGTTTGTGACGATGAGCTATTGATAATGAGAAAGTCTTTTAATGTGAGTTATGGGTGATTTTTCAGAGGCCAAACGTAGCGCATTTTTGAAGCTGACTCGGCTTGTGTTCACTTGTCGCGACAGAAACAGCTAAAGAATTGGCAGCAAGGCTGGCTAGCGGCTGAGTTTACCCTCATATTTTGGGGCTAATAGAGATCGTTATAGTCCGAACGAAGGGGGGTGTAATCTCCGAATTAGGTACTATTTTGTGGCTGTATTTTAACAGGCAATACGGTGAAAAATCTGCCATTAGGGCAGTTAATTAAGGATTTATTTTGTGAAGGCCATCCATGAGTAAGCTAGGTTAAATTAACCAACCAGTGATGGTCCAGATGATAACAAATAGCGGTGAAGTTGTTAGTAAAAATACCCCAAAAATTGAGCTTACTTAATTGGCGGTAAGCCACTTTTTAGCCTAGCCTTAAAGACAAGATTGAAGCGTATGGTACCGCGGTTCGATAACACAATAATTAGCGCTATTCTGGTTAATCGAAAGCGATTGGTTGCAAGCGGAAAATGGTGTATGCAAAAACCTTTGATTCGGACTTTATTGATCAACGCCGATCGCGATCAATATGTGCAGATGGTTAGGTTGCTGAATGCCATTGCGGTGTCCGATTATGAAATGACATGGTGCGCCAATTACGATTATGCTCTTGAGGCGATTCTTGCACCGATACACGATATTATCTTGCTCGATTATGAGCATGCTCCAGAAAGCTGTGAAGAGATTCTACGCTCTGCCAATGCACACGGCTGTACAACCCCCATTCTATGCTTGACCGCCACGGTTAGCCCCGAACTGGATCGTGCCGCCATCATAGCCGGCGCAGCTGACTACTTGGTTAAAGAGCGGTTAGATTCCGCGACTATTGAGCGGACGATTCGCTATGCGATTGATCGCAAGCGATTAGAAACCGAATTGGCACGGTTAGCTCACTACGACTCATTAACAGGGATTCCGAACCGGTTATTGTTTAATGATCGCCTGGAACGCGCTTTTCAACGGGCTGAACGAGGCAACTCACCGTTTGCACTGCTTTATCTCGATTTAGACGGTTTTAAGGCGATAAACGATATTCATGGTCATGATGTTGGCGATGAACTGGTGACAGGCATTGCCCGCCGCTTGAGCCAAAGTGTACGTCGGACAGATTCGGTGGCACGAATAGGCGGGGATGAGTTCACTGTATTATTGGAGAAAGTGGCTTCGACCAACGACATAATGACGATTGCTCAAAAGATAATCGACGTCATTACAGAGCCGTTTGATATAAGCGGCAATCAAGTACGTGTGGGCAGCAGCGTCGGCATCGCCGTGTACCCAGAAGCTGGCAAGGATCCATCCACTTTGCTCAAACATGCCGATATGGCTATGTACGAGGCGAAAGCCTTACCGGGTTCAAACTACCGATTTTTCACCGAAAAAATGAACAATGAAGCTGTGGGTCAAAATAGACTCGAAGCGGATTTACGCAGTGCCATTAACAATGAAGAGTTAGCACTTTATTTTCAGCCGCGTATTTCATTGGATTCCGGTAAAATCGTCGGTATGGAAGCGCTTCTTCGCTGGCATCACCCCGATCGTGGAACGGTGTTACCTGGTAAGTTTATTCAGTTAGCTGAACAAGTGGGCCTCATTGTTCCTATGGGTTATTGGGTGCTTAACAACTTGTGCTTGTGTCTGGTAAAAATGGATAAGTTAGGCATCGCGCCACTACGAGTCTCGCTTAACGTGTCTTACCAGCAAGTAGCAGCACCTAAATTTGTCAGTACCGTTCAATCGATTTTGTCTGATCATGGCATAGAAGCATCACGATTTGAGTTCGAATTAGCAGAGTCGGAAGTTGTGGCACATCTAGGCAGTATTGCGCACGACATGGAGGCGCTAAGCAAGCTGGGGATTAACTTTTCGTTGGATGATTTTGGTACGGGTTATTCTTCGTTACCACAACTTCAACGATTGCCCATCGTGACACTTAAACTGGATTTAATTCATGTGCAAAAAGTAACGATGGATGAAGGCAGTGCTAATATTGTTCGCGCTATGATATTTATGGCTCACGGCCTCAATTTGAAAGTGGTTGCCG
>JAJRPK010000233.1 GCA_024280785.1 Gammaproteobacteria bacterium | reverse complement strand
TTCAGTTTGGTATTTTACGGCTATTTCTGGTCCTGTTGCGACGGTCGCAACATTGAGGATGAATGGCCATCCCGACGGCTAAAAGGATTTCATTCACGGTTTTAATATTAGGATAATCTCAAAAGCTGACCCAACATTTACAATACCGAACATCTGCATGGGTTTTTTGTGATGTTAGTCCGAGCAATCAGCGTTGCTCATATTCTCGCCTTTTCGCCCAATCATATCGGTCTTTGTTGAGATTATTTTTTGCCGCTAAATCCGCAAGCATCACGTCAATTTTTTCTTTGCTAACCCACCTACCATTGACAAAAACTCCCGAAATTTTGCGTGTATTACTGATGTTATCTAAGGGATTCGCATCCAACAGGATAAGATCTGCATATTTTCCAACTTCCACGGTCCCGATTTTGTCGCCAATTTCAAGCCAGGTTGCTGGCAAACGTGATGCTGAGGCCAATGCCTGTTCAGGTGTTAATCCTGCTTCAACTAGAAGCTCTAGCTCATCATGAAGAGAAAACCCCCAAATGATACCGGATGTTCCAGCGTCGGTTCCTGCCACCATAGGAACGTCTGCTTCTATGAATGCTTTTACCAACGTAACGTGAAAATCGACCAGCTTATCAAAATACGCTATGCGTTCGACGTTGGTGCCCCGATTATACTGATTGGATGTTATCCACTTACTTTGCATTAGCGGATGTACATATTTAAAATTGGGGGAATGAAGGATGCCGTCGAGAGATCGAGCTTGTTCAGCAACCTTTACTAAATTCGATAAATTAGGCGTTACCCAGGTGCCATTGTCTTTGGCCATTTTAGCAAGTCGTTGTGCCTCTTTGTATGTATAAATATCGGTCTGACTAGAAAATTCTTCCGCGTGAGCGACCATATCAAAATGAGGTACAAAAGCCTCTTTCGTTCTACCTTTAAAAATGTTCGGGATATGCCCTATTACTTTCATTTCCTGCTTGTTGGCTTCATCAATTATCGCTTTGTAGGTTTCGATATTCAGATGAGAATAGACCTTAATAAATTCGTACCCTTGTGCCTTGGCAATTCGTACAGTTTGACGGCCATCAGAAGGCGTATTTGCGACGTTACCTGAATCTCCACCATCAACTAAATATGCAAGCGCAATTCTGGGACCAATGACACTACCGCGAGCGATCGCATTTCTTTGTCCGAAATGTTCTACTCTGCCTTCCAATTCGAACGCTGTCGTAACGCCATTCGCTATGTAGAGTAACATGAAGTCTTGATCGTCCGTAAAAAGATTAACACCTTTTGTTGGGTGGCTTGAACTAAAATCGATGTCTGCCATATTGTGAACATGCATATCAATAAGACCGGGAATAAGCCACTTTCCCTTGCCTTCGATAATATCAACATCTTCAGGAACAGCCTTATTAATGGAAGCTATTTTCCCATTTTCAATAAGTATCGTGGCATTCTCTAGGACATTGTTTTCGATTGTCATTGGAATGATGTTCACATTCCTGACCGCATATATTTTCTTTTGCTGGCTGACCGAACTTTCGATCCCATTTGCCGATGTCGTCTCGGGATTTCTATATAATGCCCCCGCGCAGCCAGAGATTAGCATTAGTGTGAGTATCATTGAGATTAATTTCATGCTACTTTTGTGGCAGAAGCGAAGGCGCAGTGTCAAGACCAAGTATCTTTTACTGTTTCTAGTGGCGACATCACGCCCGAAACCCGAACCATTTCCAAAATCTAAACTCAGAACCAACAATCAGAGCTTTTTCGCCGCCCATTTTCCAAGGCTTATCCGTTAACACTAGACTGCATCAGTTCGCATTCTTTACCCACACGGATAAGTTTTATGAATAAAACACTTCTCGTCACGGTCGCTGCCATCTGTTGTTTGCCTATGGCCAGTGGCAGCGCTTCTGAGCCACGTCGTGACGTAAAATATAATTTCAGTGTCGGGTCGACCGGAGAGATCTATTTTCAACCGCATGTTCCTGAAGATCCCAAAGAGGGCGAAATCTGGATCGATGCAAAAAATGGCAACCGATTTTTCTACTATGAGGGCGTTTGGGTTTCAAAGGATTATCGGATTACAATCATAAAGCCAGAACCACAAAAGATAAAACGTTCCATGAGAATGAGGCGTAAGAATACCAACTCTTCATTGCCAACGAACTTGATCACGCGGCGACCTCAAAAAGCATCAATCTAGGCTCGTCAGATTGCAATATGACTTTGAAAAAGCCTCCAGTCGTATCCTTGTGGTGTCACCGCTTAGTCTTGGCATTAACATAGCCGGCGAACACGAACACTGACCCAGTGTAAAAAAACGGCCCTCATTAAGAGGGCCGTTTTTCATTGTTCTTTAGCGACGTGAATTAGTTATTTGCTTCCGATACATCCACTTTAACGCCAGGTCCCATAGTTGAAGAGATCGCAATCTTCTTCAGATAGATACCCTTGGCGCCAGCGGGTTTGGCTTTTGCAACAGCCTGGATAAACACTTTGACGTTTTCAGCAATTGCTTTTTCATCAAAGCTCGCCTTGCCAATGCCAGCGTGAATAAGCCCGGCCTTTTCAACGCGGAACTCAACAGCGCCGCCTTTTGAATCTTTAACCGCTTTGGCGACATCAGGCGTCACCGTGCCAACCTTAGGGTTTGGCATCAGGCCACGAGGGCCGAGCACCTTACCAAGACGACCAACGATCGGCATCATATCCGGCGTTGCAATGACGCGGTCAAAATCCATGAATCCGCCCTGGATTTTTTCCATCAAATCCTCAGCACCGACAATGTCAGCGCCGGCTTTTTTGGCTTCTTCGGCTTTGGCGTCTTTCGCAAAGACGGCAACCCGCACATCACGTCCCGTACCATTTGGCAGCGAGACAACACCACGCACCA
>JAJRPK010000232.1 GCA_024280785.1 Gammaproteobacteria bacterium | reverse complement strand
CCTTATTGGGTTTACCTATCGGGCGCTGGGCCGATCGTGGAAATCGGCGAAACATTATTGTAATGGGGGTCGCGTTGTGGAGCGCGATGACTTGTTTTTGTGGGATGGCCAAGAGTTTTACTGTACTCTTTTTAGCGCGGGTAGGTGTGGGGGTTGGAGAGGCTGCTCTATCACCTCCGGCTCATTCCTTACTTAGCGACTATTTTAAGCCCGAACGCTTACCCTTAGTGTTCGCATTTTATACGTCTGCAATTATTGTAGGTAGCGGTTTTGCCTATCTTATTGGCGGGCAATTATATGAATATTTTGAATCCTTAGATACGCTGCGCGTCCCCTTTGTCGGAGAGATAAAACCTTGGCAGGCTACGTTTATGGCGGTGGGACTTCCAGGTATTCTAATGGCCTTGCTGATGTTGACAATAAAAGAGCCGGTTCGTCAGGGTAGGGGTGTTTGCATAGAATCTCTAGAGAATAATAATGATTCCAATCTTCTCGATCATGATATTCCAGAACATGGAATTCCAGAGCATGAAGAAATTAAATCTATTCCACTTAACGAGGTTTTTGCCTATCTGTACAAGCGCAAAAAGGTGTACCTGTCTTTAATCGTCGGAGTATCGTTATTGTCGATTTTGGGTTACGCGACAATGGCTTGGTATCCCGAGTTTTTACAAAGAACTTTTGCTATGGAGCGGCGGGTTGCAGGTATACGGTTTGGTCAATTATTTATTGTCGCGGGTTTGATAGGCTCATTAATATTAGCGTTTACGACATACTGGTATAGTAAGCGTGGAGTTGTCGACATTAATATGCGTATTGTTTTTATTGTCGCTTGTGCTGAATTTATTCCAGCAACTATCGCGCCGCTAATGCCTAATGCTGACGCCGCACTCGCTGTCGCCAGTATTGTTATAGCGTTGCAATACGGTTACTTTGGGATTGCCATATCAGCGTTGCAAATAATCACTCCTAACGAAATGCGTGCTCAAGTATCCGCTATTTTGTTGTTTTCGACCAATATTCTTGGTTTGATTGTGGGGCCAACGATTGTTGCTCTGATGACAGATTATCTTTTTAAAGGGGACGAGAACTTATACCTTTCGTTATCTCTGACCTCTGCGATCTTCGCGCCTTTAGCAGCGTGGGTTTTGTGGTACGGTTTATCGTCGTATAAGGACTTATATAATGAAGCCATGATACGAAATAACGCTGCTTAAAGAGGGCATAAGGCTATAGAAATGGCACCAGTTTGACCCTTCCCCAAGCGCCGAGACTGAGATGCCTATGATAATTGAAATGTTCCAGTGTGTAAGTGTTTACAAAGACGGATTGCGTCGTGTAGTATCGAGCTGTGGCTATAAGTGTATGGAAGTTAAGTCGTTGGTTGATGCTAGTCCACTTTTTAATTATAAATATTTGTACAGGGTGACATTCGGATTGTTATGCATTTTCTTCTATATTGCACAATAAAATTCTTAGCTTAATAATTATCGTACTCAGTTGTTAGCGAGTACGACTTTATCCTGTCCAGCGTGAAATACGTTCTTTTAATGGCAAACTGCTTTGAGATTTTGCCTGTTTCTAGCGAGGATGATAAGTATGCTGAAACTCAATTTGATAGGGTTCTATCGGTTGGGCATAGCGCTGTATTTTGTCTCTGTTTCTGCGTATCGTTTGTGTAGGGCGCAGTGCTACCTGGTATTGCTGACGCTGTTTTTTTTGACGGCTTGTACTTCAGGCGGCAGTAGCGATAGTGAACAATCCCAGCCGGATTCAGATGTTGCCCTGACAACATTTAATACAGTGAATGCCACTGCGATCAGTTCGGCTTCGCAAAGCGAAGAGTTATCAGCCTTGATGGTCGACAATGGATTAAATTCAGCTCAGTGGGTTAGCCAATTCAACCAAGCCATTGTTTCTTTGCTTAAGACTAAAAAAGTTTACCTCAGGAATACGACCGAAAACTATCTTTCTTTAAACATGTTAGATGCTTGGTCTTTTGCTACAAACTTGTCAATGATTTATCAGGCATCGGATGGATTAACGAGAAATGAACTTGAGCAGTTCTGGCTGGATATAGCCGGTGTTGATGGCCAACTCAATTATCTCGAAACATTCTATTCATCGAATAACACCGGTGTTTATCGGTCTGAATCACAGCTATGGCCCCAGCGCGACCATTTATTTAAACAACCGTTTATTGATTGGGTGTATAGCAGGTTAAAACCAGCATCCATCTCTAATCTGGATTACGCTTCAAACTTATTGGCAGCAAGACAGACAATTCGAACTGAGACTGAATTTTATTTGTCGAATGAAGCGGTCTCAGCAGAAACCCGTTTGGTCCAAGTCGCTCGTCAAATAGTGAATCAGGGAATTTTAGAGCAAGATAGCAGTGAGTTGATTCAGGCTGTGTTTCGTGAGGCAGGAGGGCAACTGAAGAAAATCGAGGCGATCGAATATCAGGGTAACTATAAGCAACTGCAACGACCCGAAGGCACTACTACCCTGATACCGATAAAGAATACGACGCTTGAATTAGCGCTGATTCAGCCTGAGGCCTCTCTATATGATTACTATCTCACTGTGCTGCCAGCCATGCTGCGCGAAGCATCCAGTCTTGAGCTTGAAACAGGCACGGCGTTTATTCCTGTTATTGACCCCCATTACAGCAGCAGTGATTTTGAGCCACTGCTGGCTTCTCACAGTGTGTCTCAAATCTTTGATAAGATATTAGCGGATCTCACCAATCTGGATGCCGGCGGGCAATATACCAGTGCTTTTCGGCATGAGCACATGTTTTCATTTGGCCCTGAGGGATTGGTTTTGGATAGCAAAGGTGTCGTTACGACAACAATCAGTCCCGAGAATATTTTTTTGAATGACGACGATGGTAATGGTGGCACCTTCGGTGCGATTTTTACGGTCGGGAATTTTATTCCTTGTACCGATTTAGCAACGGTCCATGTGCTTGACCCGCTCTTACTGGCACTCATTGATAGCGGTACAGGAGCTATTCGCTATCTATTGGAAGTGGACAGGATTAACGGTGTAGATGTCTGGGCTTGTAGCGATTAAAGTGAATTAAATTTTGAAAGAAAATTAACGGTACTGTCTAATTAACGTAAGTATTAACCTATTTTCCGGTTGTACTGTGGCGTTCTGGCTTAGACACATAGAGAAGCCATGATACGAAACAACGCCGCTTTAAGCGGCGTTGTTTGAGCACTATCTTATTCTTATTTTCAGCGCTAGATATATTATTTTTATTAATTGTCGGTTTAGTCAGTATTTATCCTAAAAACATTGCCAAACAGCGTTCACAAGTTCCAATCTGGATGCTTAAAAAACAAAACATTATTGCGTGTTTTTCTTTCGGACTTTTCTCTTAAAGTATCAATAGGATTGATTTCTTCTATCGTCCGATTCGCAGCATCCGTTTGTGGTTTCATTTGGCGTATATAAAGCTTAACCGCGTGTTCTATAATCCTCTTTGATCGATAAGGACCGAGAAGATTCTTTTCACGTGTAAAGAAAAACCAGTCGTCATTTATTTCCAAGTAGCGACTGGTCTGTATTGGATCTGTAAAAGGCATATCACCTTTTCGTAGTACGGTTTCACTTTTCATCATAATCTATTGCTTACCTGGTACGTTGGCTAATGACTACAGTCAGACTTGGGAACTGTGCCGATATCAATAGTTCTGCGAAAATTACGCCTACTAACAGAGAATCCTTAAATAACAATATGTTAGCGCAATAATATGAAACTGACTTTAAGTATATACAATCAGCCGTTGTATAATATTTCGACAATTTAATGCCTTAAATGAAACTTTGCTTCACTGAAGTGGTTCTGCTAGCTCTATATCGGTTCTGCTTAATAGCCCTGCCGAGGTCTGAGGACCTACCAGCTTTGAGCTCAGTTTACCTTCTCTATTAAAAACATAGGTCGTAGGCAAGGATGCCGGGCGGGACAGGCGAAGGGCATCTGCGGGGTCTTGGTGCAATATTTCAAAGCGAATACCCATGCGCTTTGCAAGTTCTGTCAATTCTTTTCCTTGAATACGGTCAAAGTTGACGGCAATAACAGCGAGCTCATCGCCATGGTCTTGCTGGAGTTGATTAAGCTCAGGGATTTCTTTAAGACAGGGTAAGCACCATTCGGCCCAGTAATTTAGAATGACCCACTTTCCTTGGTAGTGAGAGATGTCGAAGCTTTGCTCTTCATTACCGTTGCTTATAGCGGGCAGGTTCAATTGATCGCAAGCGGCTAAAAGAAGCCCTACAGCAAAGGTGAATAATAGTCGGGGGGAAAATATGTTGTTATGGCGTTTCATCATGTAACTTCTAAGGCAAACTTAAGGTTAACTACGCAAATGGGTGCCATTGCGTATCAATAGATCAATTTATTGTATACTGGACGTCGCCTGTTAAGCAGTAATTATTTGCCGATTATTTGTCTGTAATGTGCAGTTAACAGGCTAACTTTTCGTTTATTTGTCTTATTGTTTTATTGCATAAGGTCTTAAAAATCAATCATGAATGATTTTCAGATATACCACAATCCGCGGTGCTCGAAATCTCGGCAAACCCTTTCTTTACTACAAGAGAGAGGGGTCGAACCAGATATTATTCTATATCTAGAGAAACCACCAAAGCCTGCAGAACTGACTAAAGTTTTAGCCAGGCTCAATCTTGGCGCCAGACAGTTATTGAGAAAGGGCGAGCAAGAATATAAAGATCAGCAACT